>DATARJ010000100.1:0-10065 GCA_036264205.1 Methylocella sp. | reverse complement strand
CTTGGCGCAATCCAAATCGCCGGCGACAAGAAGCCGCTTGTCCTCATGGCCGATCGTCAGCCAACCGGCGGTTATCCAAAGCTTGGTCATGTCGCCCGCGCGGACATTGGCAGGCTCGCGCAGATGCGTCCGCGCGAGACGTGCAGCTTTCGTGAAGTTAGCGTCGCCGAGGCGCTGGCGGCGCTCTTGCAGTGCGAGGACGCGATTGCGACAACGCGACAGCGCCTGTGTCGGCTGCGAAGGGAGCTCGCCTCCGAAAACCTGTTCGAGGCCAATTTGATCGGCGGTGTCGTCGACCCTCTGGACGGCGAGCGAACCGGGGGAGAAGAGGAAGGGATGGCGAAACGGTCGAGCCGTGGATCGGGAAGACCCGGATAATTCAACGCGTCTCTTGAGCCGCATTCTTGATAGGGACCTGATCCCGCGAACTCCCTTAGGGCTCGGGGCCAGTATGCGCCCCACGAGAGGGCTGGACCATGACCGCACCCGACGACGTCCCCAACCAGACACAAAAACCTTTGCAGGCGGGAGCCGTCATACATGAGCTTGCGCCATAAGGCACGGCCTCTTCTGTAACGCAAGGCTACGCACGCGCATCAACCATCATCATGCGCCAGCTCGCGGCTGGAACCGAAGCTGGCAGGCCGCGCGATCACGGCGCCTCGGGCGGCGGGGTTTCCTTGGCGAGAAATTCGACATCCTTGTCGACGCCGGACTCGACCTTGAAAGTCGATTGATAGGTTTGGTTGTCATGCCTCGCGATCGCGACATATTCGCCTTCGGCGAGGGTGGCGGAGGGAAACGCGCCGATCATCTCGCGGATGACGTCGCCGCCCGGGGTCAGGATCGTGAAAGCCGTATTGGCGAGGGCTTCGCCGGCGGGGCTGTTCACGAGCTTCAGAATCATGGTGGCGGCGCGGTGGCGCAGTGTCGCATCGGTCAGTTTCCCGGCCTGAACCTTGAGATCGGCGCTGATCACCGAATTCGTCGGGTTCGCCGAACCATTGCTCACCGCATCGAGCAATGTCGACACAACATGATAATTGCCTTCCGGAAGGCCGACGGTGTCCCCGGATTTGGCGTGAGCGACAACCAGTTTTGCTTCCGGATTGCCGCGCTCCGGAACATAGATCGCAATCGATAATTTCGCTGGATTGATGGGCGTGTCGCCGAGCTGCCCCGCGATCCGCAACCCGCCGGCATTGAGCACGAGCGTTTCGCTTAACAACGTGCCGTTAATGGCGATCCGCTTTGTCGCGCCCGCGAGTCCCAAGGCAGCATGAACGACGAAATTGCCATTGGGAAGGAGCAAGTTTGGCGCCGCGTCGGTGGATTCCGCGACGAGTTTGTGGTTTCCGTCCGTTCCCGGGACTTCTTCGAATATGCGCCATTGCAGGCCTTCCCGCACCGGCTGCGTGTCGGTGGCGGCAAAAAGGGCCGACAGCCGGACCACGCCGTGCGCCGCCTCGACGGGAGCGGTCTCAGGAGCAAAAGGCAAGCGCAGGGAAGGACCGGCGGGGTTTGCCGCTTTCGGCGATTGCGCCGCAACAGGCCATGCCGCCAGGCACAGCGCGGATGCCGCCAATCGCGCAAGCAAAGTCTCGCTGGCGATGAAGGCTTGTCCAGTCCGGCCGGAAGCCGGTCTTGCCAGCGGAAGCCGCCGCAAGCCTTACTCCTCCTGGCGATGGAAAACGCTTGATGCCGCCGCCGCGAGATTGGTCAACGACAGCGGGTGAAAAGAAAAGGCGACCCGATGGTGGCCGGCCGGAACCTCGACGCCGCGAAACAGAATATTGGCGTGAAGCACCGGTTCCTTCTGTCCATCGACGCGGGCCTCCCAGCCCGGATAGAAAAGATCGTGCAGCACGACAATGCCCTTCTTTGGGGCGTCGACATCGATCTCGACCAAGCTATCGGCGTAGTTGACGATCGCGACGTGCGATAGGCCCAGTGCGACACGCGAGGCTTGGCTAACGGATTGGTCCGACGACCGCCCCGCGTGGCTCGCGGTTTGGAAGCGCTCTTGGCCCGTGCCTTGGACATAGGGACCGCCGTGAAGATCGGCCATGCTTGTTTCGTCGATCAACACCTGGCTCGCTGGGTCGAAGCCGGGAAGGACCTGTTCGTCGAGAACTTCCTCATTGTCGACGGGCTCGACCGCCGACGCGAAGTAGGCTCTCGGAACGGTTTTGCCGAGCTTGTAGATATACATCGTGTCGCTTGCATAGATCGCCTGAGCCTTCGGTCGCGGGATGTCGCGTGGCAGTTCCGTCAAAGGGCGGCCGAGGACCAAATATTCGAGCCCGAGCAACGCCGCAAGATGGCTACTGTAGCCGCGAAAAGTGCCCGGATAGTGGCGCGCCAAGAAATCCTCGGTCCCCGGTCCCGCGCCGACCGCGCGTTCGTAATCATCGATGCGCAAGGGATTGTAGCCGAGCGTATTTTCGAATTTGAGGACCATCGACGCATTCTGCCACGCACCTTTGAGGCCGAGAATCTCGACGCGCGGACGGTCGCCGTCACGCATTTTGACGGCTATTTCGTGGCGCAGAAACTCGATGCCCGCGACTTCGGCGGGTTTCATGCCAGAATATACGGAGTAGCGTTCCGACGGCTCCGCGTTGAGCGGGGAGGCGGCGTTGCGCCAGAGGATTTCAGTCCCGCTTAACAGGACGAACAAACTCGCCGCGAGCGCTCGCCTCGGGCGTGCTTGAAGCCCGAACAAGACGCCGGCCCCTGCGGCCGACAGTGCCGCAGCAGCCGCGAGCGCGGCAAGCGAACTCGGCAGCCGGTCTTCCCGCAAGGAAAAGGCGAGGCCGATGCCGGTCAGCACGGCGAGCACCAGCGCGGTCGCCCCGGCCAGCGCGAAGGCTAGCCCTTTCGGCAGCGTGCGGAAAGGCTTCGGGAGGCCCTCTTCGATATAGCAGTGCAGCAAAAATCCGGCGGCTAGGGCAAGTGCGATATTGAACAGAAACGTGGCGTCCGCGGGCCTCCGGTAGAGGGACACACCGGGTATCCAGTCAAATGCGAGCGCGAAGCACGGGGTATATCGCCCCAGCGCGTAAGCAAGCGCCAGCAGAAGCAGAATGAGAATGAAACGCCCGCTCCGCGCGAACAATCGGCCGGCGGCAAATCCGTGCCACGCGATGAGCACGAAAGGAAGCGTCCCGATAAAAAGATAGTCGACGGCGCGGTCGGTCCAGTCGGCGCGCGGCATGGTGTAATAGCTAGGCCCCCAGTAATCATAGAGATGGTCAAGGGAGCCGAAGAAATTCGGCGCGAATAGCGTAATTAGATTGACCGGCGCGAGGGACCCGGCCGCCGCGACCCCAAAAGGAACTCCCGGCCGGTTCGAGTCGGCAAGAAACTGCATGGTCAACAGCGCCGGTACGATCAAAATCGCGAGGATCAGGGCGACGCTCAGCGCCAGGAGGCCGGCCCGGGCGCGTAGATAGACAAGCGCGTTTCCCGATTGGGCCGCGGCAAACCCAAGATAACCCGCAAGAACCGCGCAAAACAGAAAAGCGACCTGATCGCGGCCGAGCGCCATCAAGGATGCGGCGAGACCGAACGCGAGAGCGAAACGATAGGAGCGGCGCTCGAGCGCGATATCGAGGCACCACAAGGCCGCTGGAAAAAACGAATAGGAAATGATCATGCCGGTGTGCTGAAGCCTCGAGGACGCGGCGCCACCGAGCATGAAAATGATCGCCGCTAAGACCGCTGCCGTCGGATGCCAGCGCCAGCGCCGCGCTAGGCCCAGAATGCAAACGCCTCCCGCGAACAGATGCGCGAGGACGACCGCGTCAAAGAGTTGCATCGAGGCATTTGGCGCAACCAGCGTAAATAGCACCATGCTCGGCGTGAAGATCAAGGATTGCGGATCGGCGATCGCCGGATGGCCGCCGAAATGATAGGGGTTCCAAAATGGAATCTCGCCATTGTGCAAAGCATCGCCAAGGAAACGGAACATCGCGTAAAAATGGTTTTTCGAATCCCACGGCACGACCGTCCCGGTGAAGAGCCAAGAGGCCACTGCGAGCCCGTAAAAGGTCACGAGGCTTAAAGCGGCAAGCCCGAAGGCCCTCCTCGTCCAAGCTTGAACCGAATCCCCATTCTCCGCTTCGAACGGACTACGCGACATAGTTTGCGTCCCGGGCGAGGCGCACGGTATATCGCACCCCGACGAGCGGGCTCATCGGCGGCGGGACGGGAGGCGCATCCAGGTCCTCCGCGCGGGGCGCCGGCATGACCGGTATTAAGAGGCAGGCGAGCGCTAGGGCGAAAGCGGCTTGTTGGCCAAGGCCGCCCGCAATCTTTCGCGCCATTCCGCTGTCCATGCGATGAAACCCAGGACGAGAACACCCAAGATAACGATGAATGCGTCGGATGCAACATGTCCGCCGTAGATAAAGCGGAAGATTTGCCCGCAGAGGCTGAGAAGAGACAGGGCGCAGAAGACGCTGAGCGAATTGCGCCCGAGAAGACATAAAAAGCCAGGAAGACGCGGAATCCAGCGGCCGATGATTTTGAAGGATCCGGCAAAAATTGCCGTCAAGGCCAGACTATGAACGAGCCGTGCCGGCGATAAAAACGTCTTATCGAACGTAAAAAACAGCTTCGGCTTGGGGAGATCGACCGGATCGGGGGAGAAACCAGTCACCCCCACGGCAATGCCAAGCACTCCCACCGGCAGAGCGAGCCAGCGCAAAATGGCCCGGTGACGCCGCGCGAAACCGCCAATTCCGTCTTCGCCCGCAAGCAGGAAACCGAGAACATAGATGAGCTGCCATGCGAGCGGATCAAGGAACCAGGTCCCCTCGACCGGCCAGGTCGGCAAGTTCACGCCGAACACGAGAGCGGCGGCATAGATCACGAGCGAAGCGAGCAGCAAAAGCGCCGGAGCATGACGGTGGAGAAGCGCGACCGCCGGAGCAATGAATATTAAAACGACATAGAGGGGAAGAATGTTAAAATAGCCGAGCTGATGGGTGAGCAAAACGAGACCGATATGCGCCTTGATGGGATCGTTGAAGACGGCGGACGCATTGTGCCAGTCGAGGAGGAAGGGCGCATCGAGAACGATCGCGGCCGCCGCAAGAAGCGCGACGGCCAGCTCTGTGACGACCATTTGCGCGACATAGACTTGAAAGGCGCGGGATTCGAGCCGCAGAATGAGCCATTTTGCCGGCAGCGCGCGGGCAGGACCGTCGATAAGCTTTCGCATCGCCCAACCGGCGAGAAACACAAAAAGCTCGGCCGAGTCCGACACCGACACATTGCGAAAAGTGAGATGCTCGAAATAGATCCCCGGAATGTGGTTGATGAAAATCGTAACGAGGGCAAAGCCGCGCCAGAAATCGATCTCGTTGGGGGCGCGCATGGTCTATGCAAAAACCTTCTCGCGTCCAGCCACCCGCCGGGCGAGTTACAAGGTTGATGCTTGCCCTGGCGCCCGCCACTGCCCGTCCACCGGATGACGGCCGTGTTGAGGGCGAGATTGCCGCGTTCGATGGAATTTGGCAAGACCGGACCCTCGCGGAGATGCACACACAAGAGCCGCCGAGAACGGCGCGCCGTGCGCCGGACAATGGCGATTTTATTGGCATCAAGGCGTACCTCTCCAGCTTGCAAGAAATTCACATATGTGAAAGCGGGCGACAAAGCTTCTGGCACGTGCAATCATACGAGCGGCCTATGGCGCAACACGCGGCCGTCAGGAGACTAGGGGAATGGCGAATATTTGGGTGCGCAAGCCGATGGCGGTGCTTCAAGCGGAAGCAATAGAAGGCGAATTCGGTTCTGGCCCCGGCGCAGCGCAATTGCGCCGGACGCTCTCGCTTTGGAGCCTTGTCGCGCTTGGCATCGGCTGCATCATCGGCGCCGGCATCTTTGTTTTGACCGGCCATGCCGCCGCCGCGAATGCCGGGCCAGCAATCAGTCTCTCTTTCGTGCTCGCCGGAATCGTCTGCGCCTTCGCGGGCCTCTGCTATGCCGAAATGGCCTCGACAGTGCCGATAGCGGGCAGCGCCTATACCTATGCCTATGCGACGATGGGGGAATTCATCGCCTGGGTCACTGGCTGGAACCTGATCCTCGAATATGCTTTTGGCGCGACAACTGTCGCGATTGGCTGGTCCGGCTATGTCACGAGCTTCTTGCGCGATCTCGGCGTGGTGATTCCTGCGGAATTCGCCTCAGGCCCGCTCGCCTATGATCCGGCGAGCCGAAGCTGGTCGCCGACCGGCGCGCTGATCAACCTTCCGGCGATCGTCATCGTCCTGGTGCTCACCGTCTTGCTCGTCGCCGGGATCAAGGAATCCGCCACGTTCAACAATGTCATTGTCGTCATCAAGCTAGCGATCGTCGTCCTTTTCATCCTTGCCGGAGTCTGGTTCGTCAAGACTTCGAATTGGGTAACTCTTAGCAATCCCACAGGCGCCTTCATTCCGCCCAATATTGGACCTGGCCAATATGGCTGGAGCGGGATTATTCGCGGCGCGGGAGTGGTTTTCTTCGCCTATATAGGTTTCGACGCCGTCTCGACCGCGGCCCAGGAAGCGCGCAATCCGCAAAGGGACATGCCGCTCGGCATCCTCGGATCGCTCGCGATCTGCACCGTCCTCTATGTGCTGGTCAGCGTCGTCATTACCGGCATCGTGCCGTTCGACAGGCTGAACGTGCCCGACCCGATCGCTCTTGGCGCCGATGCCATCGGGCTCGCCTGGCTTGCCTCCATCATCAAGCTCGGCGCGATTCTTGGACTGAGTTCGGTCATTCTGGTGCTGTTGCTCGGCCAGCCGCGGATCTTGTATTCGATGGCGCGCGACGGCCTGCTGCCGCCATTCGCGGCGATCGTGCATCCAAGGTTTCGCACGCCCTATGTCACGACGTTGCTCACCGGCGCGATCGTCGCGATCCTCGCGGGGCTTTTGCCGATCGGTCTCGTTGGTGAGCTGGTGAGCATCGGCACCTTGTTCGCATTTGCCATGGTTTGCCTCGGCGTTCTCGTTTTGCGGGTTACCCATCCGGAGATCGACCGCCCGTTCAAGACGCCGGCCGTGTTTGCGGTGGCGCCGCTCGGCGCGGCTTCGGCGGTTTTCTTAATGCTCGGCCTGCCGGGCGATACGTGGCTGCGGCTTGTCGTTTGGCTCGCGATCGGCCTCGCCATTTATTTCTGGTACGGCCGCAGCCACAGCCATTTGGCGCGGCGGCAAGGAAGGCGGTGAGGCCCGACTCTGATCGTGACCCGGCGCTGGTTCTTAGCATCGAATCTATTTCGATTCAGCTGTCCAATTTCACTGCTTGCCTTTCACCGCTTCGATCAATTGCTTCAGACTGAAGGGTTTGGGCAAAAAGCCGAAATCCTCGCCTTCCGGCAGGTTTTTGGCGAAGGCATCCTCAGCATAGCCGGACACGAAAATGACCTTGGCCTTGACCCCGCGTTTGCGCAATTCGCCGAACATCGTTGGGCCATCCATCTCCGGCATCACAACGTCGGAAACGACAAGATCGATCTTTCCGCCGTTTTGTTCGACGATCTGCAACGCCTCGCTGCCCGAGGCCGCCTGCAACACGGTATAGCCGCGCGAGGCAAGAGCCCGCGCTCCGAAAGCGCGGACCGCCTCTTCGTCCTCGACGAGGAGGATCGTGCCATGGCCAGTGAGATCGGCGGGCGGCGCGGCCGCCTGTACGATCGAACGAGATACATGGGTTTCGTCCGGAATATAATGGGGCAAAAGAATCGTAAAAACCGTCCCCTTGCCAACCGTGCTCGAACAGAAAACATAGCCGCCGGTCTGTTGCACAATGCCGTACACCATGGCGAGGCCGAGACCGGTGCCCTTTCCGACTTCCTTGGTGGTAAAAAACGGTTCGAAGATTTTGTCTTTTACTTCCGGCGCGATGCCATGTCCGAAATCCTCGACCTCGATCGCGACATAATCGGCTGGAACCAGCGATGCCTCGTTGAAACCGGCGCATTCGGCCGCCATGACATTGCGGGTCCGCAAGATGATCTTGCCGCCTTGCGGCATTGCGTCGCGCGCATTGACGATCAAATTGACGAGGACATGCTCGAACTGATTGACATCGGCCTCGACGAGCCAGAGGTCGCGGCCGTGGCGCAGCTCAAGATCGATTTTTTCGCCGACAAGCCGACGCATGAGCATTTGCAGATCGGAGAGTACATCGCCTAATTGCAGGACCTGCGGCCGCAACGTTTGGCGGCGTGAAAAGGCCAGCAGCTGGCGGACGAGCGAAGCCGCGCGATTGGCGTTTTGCTTAATTTGATTAATGTCCCGGAACGACGGATCGGTCGGCCGGTGATTGGCGAGAAGCAGGTCGCAATAGCCGATGATCGCGGTCAAGACATTGTTGAAATCATGCGCCACTCCGCCGGCAAGCTGTCCGATCGCTTGCATTTTCTGGGATTGTGCGTAGTTGCTTTGCAAAGCCCGCTGTTCGGTGGTGTCGAGCGCGTAAATCGTAGCGCCATTTGCGTCGTGCTCGTCCGCCGCCGCGAAAAACAGCCTTGCCGACCGCTCGCCTTCGCCAGCCAAGGCGGCATCGACCGGCGGGATATCGGGATTCGCCTGGAAGGCCGCGGCAAGGGCGGCATCGACGGCGCCGTGGTCGCGATCGAGGATACCGGCAAAAATCGAGCGCGCGGCGCCGTCGCGCTGCTTCAAAGCTTCCGGCATGAGGCGCGCGAACGCGGCGTTCGAACGGGTGATCCGTCCGCTCTTGTCGAGCATGGCGATCGCCATCGGCGTCGCATTGAGTACCCGAGCGAAGCGCATTTCGCCCGTGCGCAAATCCTGCGCCGGTTCCTCGCCGGTAGCGCGGCTAAGGACGAGCGTGCGCGACGTCCCTGGCGCGCCGTCCTGACCGAACGCGACGCCGTGGAGCAGACGCACCGGCAGGGTTTGACCATTGCGGCATATCAGGTCGATATCAAATTGCTCGGCGCGGACCTCGCCCGCGCCTCCAGCCGCCGAAGGGACGAGCGCGGCCCCGCCGCCGGCCACGAAGTCGGTCAGCTTGAGACCTCCGGTGCCGGCCTCCGCCGGGTCATAACCGAGCCAGGCGGCAAGGGTAGCGTTCATATATGAAACGTCGCCGTTCCGGCCGCAGGAAAAAAATCCGGCTGGCGAGTGGTCTAAAAAATCGATAGCCTGCCGCAATTCCTGAAAAATCTTTTCCTGTTTTTCCCGCTCGCGCGTTACATCGGCGACGGACCACAAGCTCGCGCGCCTGGCGCTCGCCAAAGCCAGCGGCCTGACCTTGATCATGTACCAGCCGATCCCGCCGGCGCCGCCGAGCCGCCGAGACAAGCGCAATTCCTCGCTGGCGCTCTTGCGCTCGCGCGCAGCTTGGGCGAGCCGGTAGATGGCCTCGGAAATCTCCGGGGATCCGGAAAAGAGCCGTTCCACCGCGCGCAGGTCCGCGAGACCGCGTGCCCCCGCCAAGGTTAAATAGGCGTCGTTCGCGTAAAGGATCTTGCCGCCGGCACCGGTCACGATCAGCCCTTCGGCATTGCCGTCGCAAATGAGTTTGGTGACGTCGTTCTTTGACGCTTGTCCGGAAAACTGAAGGAAGGCCGCCGCAAAGGCGAAGGAAGCGCAAATACCTGCAACCGCGAAGACGGCGAGGAGCAAGATTGCGAGGGTGGTACCTTCGTCATTGGGCAACAAGGAAAAAGCCGCGACGGCGCCCGCCATAAGCATGGCAAAAGCCAAGGCCAAGACTGGATTGCCAATACCCATGGCCAGTTCGCCGCTCCTACGGGGCTTTACCGTTGTGTTTGGAAATGTAACAAAGCTCCGGCTTCGCTCGACGCAGTATTTCGCGCATCCGCCACTGTCCGTCTTAAGCTTGGCGTAACAGCCGGGCCTTGCCGGTGAACTTCGACTATTTTGGCGTGTTGATGTTTAGAAAGCAAAATCGCAATAGCGGTTTCGTCTCGCGCCAAGCCTCCCGGTATGGAGAAGTCAATGCAATCATTCGGCAAGGTCCTCGCCATCACAACCTTCTCGATGTTAGCTTCCGGCGGCGCCATTGCGC
>DATARJ010000062.1:0-3219 GCA_036264205.1 Methylocella sp. | reverse complement strand
AGCCAGTCGTGCCTTATTTTCAACGCGCGAAACGGCTTGCCGGAACCTCGTGGCCGCCGTAGCGGCAGGTTTTGAGGTGCTGGTAAATTAGGCCTTAAGTCCAATTGAGTTGACGAACCAATTTCTAGGTTCCCACGCGTTCGCCAGCAGACGCGTGGGAACTTTTCATCCCTAGCGTATTCGTTTTGGTCAAGCGCGTTCCGGTTTCCATGTTCGGATTTTAGGACGAGGCCGTGTAACTCATAAATCGACCATGTCCGCTTCGCCCCCAGGAAGCGCCTTCCTCGTTTTAGAAGAAGGTCACTCAACCGGTTCCATTCCCTTCGATCTGATAACCCGGAAGGCGGCCGGTCCCTTCAGAACCTAAGAATTGCTTTGCCAATTCGGCGGCCTTCTTTTTGCCGGCATCGATCATATCGACCGCACGGCCATCCCACGTATGTTCGAGCGTAAGCGTCACGACTTCCCTGACACCGATGAATCGCAGCCAGAATTCGACATACCCGCTCAGATACTGGAACCCGGGCTGCGGAACCGTCTCAAATCCAGCCTCGTCGCTTTGCCCTCGAACGAATGCGACAAATGCCTTCTCGATGTCGAGCGAGGGGCCGTAGCGCTTACCGTCGAACGTAAACAACATATTGCGCTGACAACTCAGGTCGATTAGTTGCTTCAGCTTGTAAGGGAAAGAGAAATTCCACATCGGCACCCCCATGACGATGCGATCCGTCCTCTGGAAGCGTGACGCGAGCTCGCGGATTTTCTTCCAAGCGGTGACCTCGGTCGGTGTCATCGGCTCGCCCGAAACACCTTTGTACTTCGCGTTTATCGTCTCCGCGTCGAACTCCGGAAGCCATTCCTGCCAGACATCCAGTGTGTCGACGACGATGTCGTCTGCCTGCGTCATATATTCGCGAAGAAAAGCGTCGACGAGCGCCCGCGAAACAGATTGATCCTTCCGCGGCGAGGTCACTATGTTCAGGACATGCATGATATCGCCCTTCGGCTGTACTGCGGGTGAGTCTCAGACATAAGTTCGAAGCCGGCAGCTACGCGAGAAATGGTGAATTTCAATTCCGCCGAGCTTGCCACCAAAATCTGGCTAGGCCAAAGACAGGACGAGGCCCGCCAAGATTTGCGGCGCGCAGGATAAGCCGCGGCCCTGACTTTGCCTGTCCTAGTGGATGTCTCAATGCCGCGTCCAAACGCCAGGCACCGGTTGCATGGCACCTCCTCGGGATTCGCGACGTTTGCCGCCTTCGGGACTCGGTCTCAATCCCCCCGCAATCGGCGGCAGAGAAACTCCAGCTGGTCGAGGGTTTTGTAGCGCACCGCAACTTCGCCGGCCTCCCCCTCCCGGTGCGTGATCGTCACGTTCATGCCGAGCTGCTCCATCAGCTTCTTTTCCATCGCCCGCGTATCGGCGTCTTTTTTATCGACGCCGCGCTTGCGCGGTCCCTGCCCCTTGGCACCAGAACTTTCCGCCGCGCCTTCCAGCAGCTTTTCGGCGTCCCTGACCGAGAGGTTTTGCGCGACGATTTTTTCGGCGAGCGCGTCCGGCTCGGCAGCCGACAGCAAGACCCGCGCGTGACCGGCGGAAATCTTGCCCTCGCGCAGCAGGGACTTGGTCCGCTCGGGCAGTTTGAGAAGCCGCAAGCAATTGCTGACATGGCTGCGGCTCTTGCCGATCACCTTGGCAAGATCGGCCTGCGTATAGAGGAATTCATCGCCGAGCCTTTCGTAGCCGGCCGCTTCCTCGAGGGGATCGAGGTCGGCTCGCTGGACGTTTTCGACAATCGCGAGCTCGAGCGCCTGCCGGTCGTCGGCCTCGAAGCTGATAACCGGCACTTCATGCAATCCGGCGCGCTGCGCCGCCCGCCAGCGCCGCTCGCCGACGATGATTTCGAAACTGTCCGAAGCGCCCGGCACGGGGCGCGCGAGAATGGGCTGAATGATGCCTTTTTCCTTGATCGAGGCGGCCAGCTCGTCGAGGCCATCCTCGCCAAAATTCCTCCGCGGGTTGCGCGGATTGGGGCGGAGAAATTCGATCGGAATTTTCTGCTGGCCGCGGGGGCGCGTGGCGGCGGCGAGCGTCTCCTGGCCGCTAAGCAAGGCGGCAAGTCCGCGCCCGAGCCGCGGCGGCGCTGCTTCGGCGGATCTACTGGGTTTCATCCTGAAATACCCCGGTTAAGAATAATTCATTGGGCGCCGGCCCTAGAGCTCGGTCTGTTTCAGAGGCCCGCATACGACAACCTTCGCCTTCGCCCTGAGAAAGCCCGAAGGGCTGTCTCGCCCATCCGCGTCCTCGCCCCCGGCGGCCACGCCATTTCCACGCTCGCGCTGGATCACTTCCGTCGCCAGTTTTAGATAGGCTTGGCTGCCGCTGCATTTAAGATCGTAAAGCAGGACCGGCTTGCCATGCGATGGCGCTTCGCACACCCGCACATTGCGCGGGATGACTGTTTCATAGACCTTGTCGCCCATGAAACCCCGCACATCCGCCACCACCTGCGCGGCGAGCGTGTTGCGCGAATCATACATCGTCAGAACGATACCGTGCATCGTCAGTCCGGGATTGAGGCTGTTTCTGACCTCGTCCACCGTGGTCAACAATTGCGACAACCCTTCGAGCGCGAAAAATTCGCATTGGAGCGGCACGAGCACGGCATGGGCGGCGGCCATCGCGTTCATGGTCAAGAGGTTCAGGGAGGGCGGGCAATCGATAAGAACATAGGTGAAGCGCTCTTCGGCCCTGGCGGCGTTCTGCTCTGCCGCGAAGGATTCGAGCGCATGCTTGAGGCAAAAGGCGCGATCCGAACGCGCCGCGATTTCGAGCTCGAAACCCACGAGATCGAGAGTCGAAGGCGCGATGAAGAGGCGGGGAACCTCGGTTTCCCGGAGAACGGCGCCGAGGCGCTCATGTCCGCTCATGACATCGTAGGTCGAAATTTTGCGGCTTTCGCGGGCGATTCCAAGACCCGTCGAGGCATTGCCTTGCGGATCGAGATCGACGATGAGCACACGCTCGCCGATCGCGGCAAGCGCGGTTCCAAGATTGATGGCGGTCGTGGTTTTGCCGACCCCGCCCTTTTGATTGGCAAGCACAAGAATGCGCATGGCGGCGGCAGGCACCTCGTTCTCCACAACAAAGCGCAATATTGTGGAACTTGAATGCAATCCCAACAGTATACTTGGTTCAACGGAGGAATATACTTACTA
>DATARJ010000027.1:0-2438 GCA_036264205.1 Methylocella sp. | reverse complement strand
CTCGGCAACATGGGGCCAGATGATTGGAGATGGCACATGTACGACACCGTCAAGGGGTCGGATTGGCTCGGCGATCAGGATTCGATCGAATACCTCTGCCGCAATGCGCCGGCCGCCGTGTATGAACTCGAGCATTGGGGCGTGCCGTTCTCGCGCACCGAGGACGGCCGCATCTACCAGCGCCCCTTCGGCGGCATGACCACCAAGTTCGGCAAGGGTCCGCCGGCGCAGCGCACCTGTGCGGCGGCCGACCGGACCGGCCACGCAATGCTGCATACGCTCTACGGTCAGGCGTTGCGTTACGAGACCGAATTCTTCGTCGAATTCTTCGCGATTGACCTGATCATGGAGAACGGCCGCTGCCGCGGCGTCGTCTGTTTGAAGCTCGACGACGGCACCATTCACCGCTTCCGTTCGCAACTTGTCATCCTCGCGACTGGCGGCTACGGCCGGGCGTATTTCTCGGCGACCTCGGCGCATATTTGCACCGGCGACGGCAACGCCATGGTGCTGCGCGCCGGGCTTGCCTTGCAGGACATGGAATTCGTGCAGTTCCATCCGACCGGCATTTACGGCGCCGGCTGCCTCATCACCGAAGGCGCGCGCGGCGAAGGAGGCTATTTGGCCAATTCCGAAGGTGAACGCTTCATGGAAGGCTACGCGCCTTCGGTGAAGGACCTTGCGCCGCGCGATATGGTGTGCCGTGCGATGACCATCGAAATCCGCGAGGGCCGCGGCGCCGGCAAGAACAAGGACCACATCTATCTGCATCTCGAACACCTCGATCCGAAAATCCTGCACGAACGCCTCCCCGGCATCTCCGAAAGCGCCAAGATTTTCGCCGGCGTGGACGTGACCAGGGAGCCGATCCCCGTGCTGCCCACCGCGCATTACAACATGGGCGGCATTCCGACGAATTTTCATGGCGAGGTCATCGTCAAAAAGGACGCTAATCCGGATGCCACCGTACCTGGCCTCCTGGCAATCGGTGAGGCCGCCTGCGTTTCCGTCCATGGCGCCAACCGGCTCGGCTCGAATTCGCTGGTCGACCTCGTCGTCTTCGGCCGCGCCGCCGGCCTGCGTGCGGCGGAACTCGCGACGGCAGGTGCCAAGCAGGCCGAGCTTCCGGCAGGTTCCGCCGATCAGGCGCTTTCCCGCCTCGACCGTTTCCGCCATGCCAAGGGCGAACTCCCGACCGCCGAGCTGCGGCTCAGGATGCAAAAGGTGATGCAAAGCCATTGCTCCGTCTACCGCACCGGGCCGACATTGGAAGAGGGCTCGCGGCTCATCCATGAAGTCTGGGCCGCGAGGGACCAGATTTCGGTCACCGACCGTTCGATGATTTGGAATTCGGATCTCGTCGAGACCTTGGAATTCGACAATCTTATCGTCCAAGCGGTCGCCACCATAGATAGCGCGTTGCACCGCACCGAATCCCGCGGCGCGCATGCGCGGGAAGATTTTCCCGCGCGCGACGACGTCAACTGGATGAAGCATACGCTGGCCTCGATCGAGGATGATGCCCGCACGGTTTCGATCGATTACCGCCCGGTGCATAGTTTTACGATGAGTAATGAAATGCCATATATCGAGCCGAAGCCGCGGGTGTATTGAGGGAAGAGGTAACAGACCAGATGGTCCAGTTCGCGCTTCCCGCCAACTCGCGCATCGGCACCGGCAAAACCTGGCCGAAGCAGGGCGATCCCAAGTGTCTCACGGAATTCCGGATTTACCGCTGGAATCCCGACGATAAGCAGAACCCGCGCATCGACACTTATTTCGTCGATCGCGACGATTGCGGGCCGATGGTTCTCGATGCGTTGATTTGGATAAAATCCAAGATCGATCCGGCGCTCACCTTCCGGCGCTCTTGCCGGGAAGGCATTTGCGGGTCCTGCGCAATGAATATCGACGGGACGAACACGCTCGCCTGCACCCAATCCATGAACGACGTCAAGGGCGCGGTTAAGATCTATCCCTTGCCGCATTTGCCGGTGGTGAAAGATCTCGTGCCGGACCTCTCCGTATTTTACGCGCAGCACGCCTCGATCGAGCCCTGGCTGCAAACAACCTCGCCGATGCCAGAAAAGGAATGGCTCCAATCGCCGGGCGATCGGGCAAAACTCGACGGGCTTTACGAATGCATCCTTTGCGCCTGCTGCTCGACATCCTGCCCGAGCTATTGGTGGAACGGCGATCGCTATCTCGGCCCCGCCGTGTTGTTGCAAGCCTACCGCTGGCTCATCGATTCGCGCGACGAAGCGGCCGGCGAGCGGCTCGACAATGTCGAGGATCCTTTCCGCCTTTATCGCTGCCACACGATCCTAAATTGCGCCAAGGCCTGCCCCAAGGGCTTGAACCCGGCGAAAGCGATTGCCGAACTCAAGAACATGATGATCGCGCGGCAAATCTGACTCCGCGCGGGGCACACCGCCAAT
>DATARJ010000373.1:0-2238 GCA_036264205.1 Methylocella sp. | reverse complement strand
AAAGCCGAAGCGGCGCGCCAGTTCGGTCAGCCGCAACAGATAATCGCGGTCGGCGACGGCGCCCTGCGGATTGGCCGGCGAGGCGATATAGAACGCCACCGTGCGCGCCAGCAGCGCATCGTCGAGCGCATCGAGATCGGGCAGGAAGCCGGTCGCGCGCGTGGTCGGCAGATAGACCGGCTCGCAATCGGCGCCGATCGCGCCGGCGGCGTAGGCCGCGTAGAACGGATTGGGGATGAGCACGGCCGGCTTTCCCGTGCGCGGCGTCACCCAGTTCTTGGCGGCGAGAGCGGCGAGAAACAGTCCCTCGCGGGTGCCGTTGAGCACCAGCACCTCGTTCGCCGGATCGACCGGGCGCTCGAGCGCGTAACGGCGGCCGAGCCAGCCGGCGACCGCGACGCCGAACTCGTCGAGGCCCTTGTTGGCCGGATAGCGGCCGAATTCGTTGACATGCGCGGCGATGACCGGGCCGACGAACGGCGGGATCGGATGCTGCGGCTCGCCGACCGCCAGGCTGATCGCCGACTGGCCCGGCGGGTAGCGGTCGATCAATTCGCGCAGCCGCACGAACGGCGAGCGCGAGCCGGTGGCGCGCGAGGCTTTCGCGCTGATTTGCGGAGGGGGAGTGTCGCCGGTCATACGATACATCATCACAGCGGGGCCACCCGCAGCAGCGCCCGCATAGCATAGGAGCCCCGAGGTTAAGGCGCGATTAACCATCGGGGCGGCGGCGCGGCGCGCAAACCGCCTCCCCTGCAGGGGCGGGCGAAAAAGGCGATCCCGTTCTCCCAACGCGATCCGCGTCGGAGTTTTATCCATGGCGAGGCGCGAATTGGCAAAGTCCGCTTCGCTATCCACCGCTCGCCACTTGCTTTTTTCTTCCCTCATCTAAAGAGGGGAGGCAGAACGCCGACAGACGCAGATCCAACCGCCGCGCTTGCACGCGGCGCGCGCTCAGCGGAGCGCGCACGCCTGTCGGCGTTCCACCGCGGCTCTCACCTGAGGGAATTATTCCATCCCAAAGGCTCGGCTTCAGGCCAGGCTTCCGGGGACGCGGTCTGAACGGGCGTTACCCGCCTTCGCCTGTCCCAGTCCAGGGAGCACCTCCCATCCCGGTCATCATGCCGGGAGGCTGATACCCAAGCCGCCCGGGAGCGGACTGCAAATCCGCCCGCGGGCACCGCACCCGCTCCACCTCACGGCATGCCTCCGGTAGGCGTCCCTTGGTGAGCGGGATGTTTTGATTGCTACTGCACGAAGGTGACGCGTCAAGGGCGCGAGCAAACAACGATTCGCGCGAAGCCCTTAAACTCTTGAAGCAACGACGATTATGCCGACGCGGCGAAGCCTGCATTGGCCGGACCGCAATCCCCGATTTTGCGCTTGGCATGTTTCATGGCGAGAAAAGATTCGCAAAAATGGCGCAACACTTTGGAATGACGCAACAAAAGTGCGTGCAAAGATTCGCAGTTTTTGATCGATCGGCGATCGGCCCGCTCCATTCCTCGTCACCACCGGGCTTGACCCGGTGGTCCATGCTGACGTGTAGCTGCCGCGACCCTTCAAAGAGGTACTGCAAGCTTGGTTGCCGCATGGATTGCCGGGTCAAGCCCGGCAATGACGAAACAGGATGGAGCGGACATGCTCGCGAAATGCCTCATAGCTCGCGGGCACGACCCTTGCGGAAATCGTCGACGGCCTGCTCGGCAAACCTGTCGAGCTTGCCGGCGGCCGCGTCACGCTCGATCTTGCGGTCGAAGCGCGCGGCATCGAACCGCTCGAACCAATCGCGGAATTGCGCGAATTGGTCAGGCGGCAATTCGGCGATGGCTTTTTCGATGTCGTCGATGGTCATGGCACCACAATAGCACGGCGAATGCTATTTGACCCGCACACCGGGTTTATCGCCATCGATGAATTCGACGCCGGCTTTTTCGAACGCGTGTTGGATTGCTTCGAGAGTGCGCGGCTGAAGCGCTTCGCCGCAGGGGAATCCCGATGGAGCTCAATCTGAAGTTACATTATGATTGGAAACATCTTACGCGTTCCGCGTAAGCCAGCAAGGGAGGGCCAATCATGGCAAAGAAACCGACCACCCGGCGGTCCGCTAAACCCGAGCCGCTACGATATGCCCACCCGTTTTTTACCACTAAGCCGCCGGCAGAGCGTGCGACATCGGCCAGGACCGGCACAAAGAGAATGAGTGATTTTGCCAGCGCGCATCTGGGGCCGATCCCT
>DATARJ010000314.1:0-2540 GCA_036264205.1 Methylocella sp. | reverse complement strand
AAAGCCGATCCGTTCCGCGATGACGGATGCAAAGACCGAGAACCCGCCCGAAACGAGCACGGTATGCGCTCCGTTGGCCCGCATGGTTTGAACCAGCACACGCCCGCCCGGCGTCAAGGTGATTTTGCTGGCGATCACGCCCAAGATGGTAGCGCGGTCGAGGCCCTTGAGAAGGGCAACGCGTTCGCGCAATGCCGGTTCGAAGGCGATTTCGCCGCGCATCGCACGTTCGGTGATCGCGGCGACATGGGCCCGCTTGCCGATTTCCGCGGCGAGTTCGTCGATACATTCCTGGCCGATCATGGTCGAATCCATATCGGCCAGCAAGAGCTTCTTGCGCCGCCCTTGCGCCCTTTGCACGATGACATCGACGGCTGCGTTATCGAGAGCGGAGCGCACCCTGTAGGCGACGGCTCTTGCCCCGGCGGCGGCCCCGGGGTCGAAAACAATGTCGACGGCAATTGAAGGATCGAGCCAGTTCACCGGCCCTGGCCGCCTTAAGGCTTCGCCGGCCCGCCGGAGTATATCTTCGGTCAAAACCGGAAATCCCGGATCGCACAAAAGCGTTGCAACATGCGTCATGGGGCGTCTTGAGCTAACTCATTTCGTCGGAGCCCTGCCTCGCGCAGGTGATTGCCTGGAGGTGGGACCAACTGGCGTTATTTCATCCCCAGACAGCCGCGTCTTGTGTGCGTCCATTTGCCAAACCGCCGATCTTACCAAAATGTTTCACGGAAACATTTTGCTACGATTGCGCCAATTATCTACAGCCCCGTGCGCTCAGGCAAGGCTCGCGCAAAAACGCTGGATTTTCGCGCAGGCATCTTCGAGCACCGGAGTCGCCGTCGCATAGGAAATCCTAAAATTCGGGCCAAGCCCGAAGGCCGCGCCTTGCACCACGGCCACACCCTCCGCTTCGAGGAGCGCGGCGACGAAATCCTCGTCATTGCCGATCGCTTTGCCATCCGGAGTTTTCTTGCCGATCGCGCCAGCGCAGGATGGATAGACATAGAATGCGCCTTCCGGCGAGGGACAGTTCAAATATTTGGCCTGGTTGAGCATGGAGACGACGAGGTCGCGCCGTTTCTCGAAAATCTTCCGCCGTCCGGCGATGAAATCCTGCGGGCCGGTCAGGGCCTCGACAGAAGCCCATTGCGCGATCGAACAGGCGCCCGAGGTCTGCTGGCCTTGAAGCGTGTCCATTGCCTTGATCAAATGCTGTGGCCCGGCGGCATAGCCGATCCGCCAGCCGGTCATCGCATAGGCTTTCGATACGCCATTCATGGTAAGCGTGCGGCCGGTCAGCTCCGTCTCCACTTGGGCCGGAGTCACGAAGGTAAAATCGCCATAGGTGAGATGCTCATAGATATCGTCGGTCAAGATCCAAACGTCGGGGTGGCGCAACAAAACGTCGGTGAGCGCCTTCAATTCACTTCGTGTGTAGGCGGCGCCCGATGGGTTCGACGGCGAATTTAATATCAGCCATTTGGTTTTTGGCGTGATGGCCGCATCGAGCACCTCCGCTTGCAGCTTAAAACCATGCTCCATCTTGGTCTCGACCGCGACAGGCGTGCCGCCCGCAATTAGGACCATATCGGGATAGCTGACCCAATAGGGCGCGGGAATGATCACCTCGTCGCCGCGATTGAGGGTGGCGAGAAACGCATTGAACAAAATATGCTTGCCGCCGGTGCCGACGATCGTCTGCGACGGTTTGTAATCCAGCCCGTTCTCGCGCTTGAATTTTTGCGCGATTGCTTCGCGCAACGGCGGGATTCCGGACACGGGAGTGTATTTGGTATCGCCGCGTTCGATCGCGGCGATCGCGGCTCGCTTGATGTTGTCCGGCGTATCGAAATCGGGTTCGCCCGCTGACAGCGAAACAATGTCGCGCCCCGCGTTCTTGAGATCGCGTGCCTTCTGGGTGACCGCGATCGTCGCGGAGGGCTTTATGCGCAACAGGGCGTCGGCGAGGAAAGACATCTGGCAAAACCCCGGTGCAGGAAACAAGGGCGCAAGGGCAAATGCAACGCCCTCGATTGGGCGCGGACCTTAGGTTTGAAGTTGCCGGAAGGCAACCCGAAACACCGCTGAAAGAACTCGGAAACCGCGCTTCGGCCTGAAGGCGCGGCGGATGCGGAGTCACCTTGCATTAACATTGAATTTACTTTGGCGGTGCCGCGTGAGCGGAAAGAAATTATCACCTTCCGCAGACTATCCGCGTGGTCGCGCTCAAATAGGCTTTGGCGGGAATGGTAAGACCGGCGCATGGAGGTGGCAAGTGCCCGTGTGGGGGCGCCGCGTGAAACGAAATCCAAAGAATTTCTAAGCGTCGGAGCTTTGCCACTGAAGGGGAGTTAGCAGATGTGGATCGCGGATAACTTCGACCACAACTTCGATGCCGGTTTTGTGGTCGTTCTCAAGCTTGCGCTGGCCGCCGTTGCGCCCTTGACGCAGCTCGGTCGGCGGGCACGCCGCGTAGCCCTCATATCGCGAAAAAGTTACTGGACATTCGCGGCTGCGGGCACAGAATTATTACA
>DATARJ010000270.1:0-3520 GCA_036264205.1 Methylocella sp. | reverse complement strand
AAGCTCCGGCGCTGGCCGGTAAGCCAGTTGCGGAAGAACGTGATGTAAATGGAATTACCGTGCGTGTCGTCGCTGTCGGCGTTCTGAGAGGCGTTACCTTCGAGCAATACGTGGTGCGATCCGGCCATGTGTGAAGCGTTCAAGCCCACTTCCACCCAGCCAGGATTAGCGAAAATCCACGAGTCATCCATATAGTTATAAGCCACAACGCTTCCAGACCCGGAAGAACGCATGACGATTTCCTTGTTAGCGTCAATCAAAACATTATTTTCGATCAAAACTTCCGCTGAACCGTGAGCAAGGCTGACAATATACCACGCCCCTCCTGGCTCAGGCCAAGAACCGGTGTGAAGATACGAGTCTCGCACTTCAATACGGAATGAATTGTCGATGGCAACGCCTTCGCCGATCCACTGCGTCACTTCAACAGCCTTTGCCCAAGAGTAAGCAGCGCTCTCAAAGCGCAGTTCGCCGTCTGCTCCGCCGTACATGCTCAGGTTTTCGACACCTGCATTGGTCACGTGGACGCTATACGGCGGAGAATAGCGCGTAAGCTGGGCCGCATGGCTCATTCGATATCCGATAGTGAGAGGCGAGGTAAAGGTAATCGTATTTCCTGAAACAGAGGCGATCTCCTTTATTTCATTGGTTGGCCGGTCGGTTCTGGAGAACCATGACATCGCATATGGGGGGACGCCAGGAGCCGTATCGTAAGGGCCTGATGAATTGGAGTACGAACTATCGTCCTCATACAGTTGTGTCGGATAATGCATGGCCCAGGCGACTCGATCGCCTCGCCACACGACCGGCGGGCACGGGAAAGGCTGGACACTACTGGTACAACCAAAACCGAGAGGCACCGGTTGCCAAGAAGCTCCGGAAGTTTCATCTAGCAAAACAAATTGCCCGGTAGCATAACCGCTCGCACTAGCGATCGTAACCGAATATGCTCCTTGTTGACCATCGGCAACCAAGCTTTGAGAGGTTGAGTTATCAGGACTCGGCCACCGTGATGGGCCAACAACAACGATAGGCTGGGGGTCATACGAATACGTACTCGGGTCAACCGGCTGGAATTGTGACGTTCGTGCTCTTGCTCCATTTGCCTTGTACAGAAATGTTACTCCGGCACCAAAGCCGCGAAGAGTAATTCCACTGTGTATCAACAAATGATTATTTACGATAAATATTCCAGGTTTCAGCAAAACTACCTGGTTAGAAGGACAGCTGTCTAACTTTGCCTGGATCGCGGCAGAATCGTCGCTCCCGCTCGGCGAAAGAATCGCGCAAACGGTAGTGCGTCTAGGAATCCCACCCTTGGACATCATTCCAGGATTCCATGCAAAATTCCTGTCCGGCGAAATTATCTGCGTGGATAGCCCCAGCGCCAACTGCGAGGAAAAAAGGCTTGCGAAACTCAGGACCGATGCGCCGAGTATTCCCGACGACTTTAAATGCGAGATTGGCCACTTCATTGCTTCCCTCCAAGCAAACCTATTTCCACGGGCATAAGCCTTGTCTTTCCGACGTAATGAGGTCCTTCCATGGACAAGAACGGGGAGATCCCGTGGTCGTGTTTGGCCCCAGGCGGGGCATGGAAGGCGGAGATTTGGCATACAAGCGACGAAACTGCGGTACTTGCGCGGCGCCTCGCTGCGGCCTCTCCGGCAATTCTCGCTCTTATCCCGCCATGTTGAGTAAGCGCATGCATTTTCAGTATCACACGCGCGGTATTATTCAACCCCCGGCATAGACAGAACCGCGGGCAATAAATTATGATTATAGTGTCAAATTAAACATGATTTATATATAGCATTTTCTGTTCCGCCGAATTTTTAAGCAATTGGTTATAGGCTTCGAAACCGACTTTTTGGTGCCATCGCAGGACTTAGTGGCTGGAAGGAGACCACTATCCCCGCTGTCGCAAAGCCGTTGCCACGTTCCGCGGGACATCGCGGAGCGACGCCAGGATCCTGATTCAGGGGATTATGGCGCGGGGATTTCGCGTCCCTTACGCGGCGGCGCCATGACAATGTTTGTATTTCCGGCCCGAGCCGCAGGGACAAGGCTGGTTGCGCCCCACTTTGCCATAGACTGCCCGCTGCTCCGGCGGCTCGCGGACAAGCGTGTCGGCGGCATCCGCCCCGGACGCGGCGAAAACCGGCTTGCGGGCCGGGGAAACCGCGGGGGCGGCGCTCGCGGGGCCAAATGCCGCGTTGATCGCGCGGTCCAGATAAGCCGATGCATCGGCATGGGAAACTTCCAGCGCCTCCATCGGCGGCGGCGGCGGCTCGAAGGCGACCTCGACTCGGTTCAACTGCGCCGTCGTCATTTCCCGCAGATGGGTTATGAGTTCGCCGAACAGCTCGAAGGCCTCGGATTTGTATTCGTTCAGCGGATCGCGCTGGGCCATGCCGCGCCAGCCGACAACCTGACGCAGATGATCGAGCGTCACGAGATGCTCGCGCCAGAGATGATCGAGTGCCTGCAGCACGATCTGCTTTTCGACATAACGCGTAACTTCCGCGCCGTTCTTGTCGACACGCGCGGCATAGGCTTCGCCTGCCGCCTTCCGCAGCCTCTCGTGCATGTCCTCCTCAGTGATCCCTTCTTCCTTCGCCCAATCGGTCAGCGGAAGAGTAAGATTGAACGCGGTATGGACGGCCTGCTTCAAACCATCGATGTCCCAGGTCTCGGGATAGGCATCACGAGGAATATGTTTGGCGATAAGATCGTCGACGACACCCTGGCGCATGTCGGAAATCATGTCTTCGAGCGACTCTTGCGCCATCATCTCGCGGCGCTGTTCGAAGACGACCTTGCGCTGATCGTTCATCACGTTGTCGTATTTCAGAACGTTCTTGCGCATGTCGAAATTGCGCGCTTCGACTTTTTGCTGGGCCTTTTCCAAGGCCTTGTTGATCCACGGGTGGACAATCGCCTCGTCCTCCTGGAGGCCAAGCTTGACGAGCATGGACTCCATCCGGTCGGACCCAAAAATCCGCATCAGATCGTCCTTCAGCGACAAGAAGAATTTTGAGCGTCCCGGATCGCCTTGGCGCCCGGAACGGCCGCGCAGCTGGTTGTCGATCCGGCGGCTCTCGTGGCGTTCCGTGCCGATGACGTAGAGGCCGCCTGCGGCGATCGCCTTTGCCTTGAATTGCGCGACTTCATCGAGGATTTCTGCTACCCGTGACGTTACCTGCGACATTAGTTGCTCGCCTTCGAGTCCGCTGCATTCTCGGGAAATATGATTGCGGACGATTGCTGATATCTCGTCCGCGCGTTGCTTTCCTTCGAGGTTGGCGTCGAGCCCGGCACATTCTTGCGAAAAATAGCGCCAATTGACGCCGGACAGTCGTTCTCCTTCGAGCCTGGCGCATTCTTGCGCGACCCGCATTTCGACATTGCCGCCGAGCTGAATATCGACGCCACGCCCGGCCATATTGGTCGCGATCGTGATCGCGCCGGGCACGCCCGCTTCGGCGACGATATAGGCCTCCTGTTCGTGGAAGCGCGC
>DATARJ010000228.1:0-8764 GCA_036264205.1 Methylocella sp. | reverse complement strand
ATCAATCATGATTGCTCCCGGTCGGCAACAAACTCTTTCGCGCTAAGTTGGAACCACTAAGGCCATAGCAACACAGCTCCGCGACTCCAGTCAAATTTTTAGGTTGGCCACCGTGACAAAAACCACGAAAAGACCCACCAGAGCGCAGCTGGTGCAGTACTTTGATTTTATTGGTGCCGCAACGGTGATTTGAACACCGGACCCCCTCATTACGAATGAGGTGCTCTACCAGCTGAGCTATTGCGGCTTTGTTAATTGTTTAAGGTACTTACCGCCTAGGCACTCCCTAGGCACCGCTCTTCTCGAAGCCGTGCGGCGATCTTAAATCACACGGATTCATGGTTTGCAACTCGGAGCCAAAGCGCCGGAGCCAAGATGGACGGTTCTTCTTGCCTCGGGTCGGGAATGATGTGGAGGACACTGTAGGGCGCCAACAATGCGAAAACAGAGACAGCTGTACCTCTAATGCAAAGGGCTCCCGTGCGCTGAACGCCTGGTGGCGACCATCTCGTCCGGCCGGCCGGGAGCGCGCGGCGGATCGGAGAAAGCGCTGACTGATGAGTCGGCGCGGGTCGGGTCGGGGCTGCGAATCTTGACCCGCGGGCGCATCGGTGGGGGGCTCGTCAATTCCTCTGCACTCATGCCGGAACGAGCGCGTGGCCGACGCGGGCGGATTCGTTTATGGTTGGGTTGGGCGCCGGGCGGCGCCCGCGACGGAGGCGGTTTCATGCCCTTGCGGCTCGATACTCGGAGCCCAGATTTCGGTGCCTCGTTCAACGCGCTTCTTGCGATGAGACGGGAAGTCGAGGACGACGTCGACCAGGCAGTTCAGGCGATCATCGCGGACGTCGTCGCGCATGGCGACGCCGCGCTTATCGGCTATGCAAGGAAATTCGATCGCGTCGATTTGGAGAAGCGTGGTTTGCGGGTGGGCGGGGCCGACATCGATGCGGCATTCGAGCACTGTCCTCCCGACGCGCTCGATGCGCTGCGCTTCGCGCATGCCCGGATCATTGCTGTTCATGAACGGCAACTCCCGCAAGATCTCCGATTTACCGATCCGATCGGCGTCGAACTCGGCTGGCGCTGGCTTCCAGTCGAGGCGGCAGGGCTCTATGTTCCGGGCGGCACCGCGAGCTACCCGTCTACGGTTTTGATGGACGCTACGCCGGCGAAGGTTGCCGGCGTTGGCCGCATTGTCATGGCCGTCCCGGCCCCGGACGGACGGATCAATCCGCTCGTTTTGGCGGCGGCCAAGCTCGCCGGCGTCGATGAAATTTACCGGGTTGGGGGGGCACAAGCGATAGCTGCAATGGCCTACGGAACCGAGACCATCGCCCCGGTCGCCAAGATCGTCGGTCCCGGCAATGCTTATGTGGCCGCGGCCAAGCGGAGGGTTTTCGGCACCGTTGGCATCGACATGATCGCCGGGCCTTCCGAGGTCTTGATCATTGCGGGCGATGGCGCGGATTCCGAATGGATCGCCGCCGATCTCCTCGCGCAGGCCGAGCACGACGCGGCCGCGCAGTCGATTCTGATCACCGATGACGAAAGCCTTGCCAATGCCGTCGAGGCCGCCGTTGCCCGCCAGCTGGCCGTCCTTCCGCGCGAAAAAATCGCGGCGGCGAGCTGGCGCGATTTTGGCGCGATCATCCTCGTCGCCGATCTTGAGGAAAGCATCGCGCTCGCCGATCGACTTGCCCCAGAGCACCTCGAGATCATGACCGCGAACGCCGAGGCGCTCGGTCAACGGATCCGCAATGCGGGTGCTATTTTTCTAGGAGCCTATACGCCCGAGGCCATCGGCGACTATGTTGGCGGTTCGAACCATGTGTTGCCGACCGCGCGTTCGGCCCGGTTTTCTTCTGGTTTGAGCGTTCTCGATTTCTTAAAAAGAACCTCGATTTTAAAGTGCGACGTCGCCAGTCTCGCAAGGCTTGGCCCGGCGGCAATCGCACTCGGCCGCGCCGAGGGACTGGACGCCCACGCCCGCTCGGTGGCGCTGCGAATCGATCATCGCATATCATGAGCCGGAACGATCCGAAGGAACGCAATCGCCTCATTTCCGTGACCCTCGACGAGGCTTCGATCGGCCGTGGCGCGGCGGACCAGGAGCACGAGCGTCAAATCGCGATCTACGATCTTATCGACGAAAACAGCTTTGCCCTGCCGGGCTGCGACGCCGGTCCCTACGGACTGAAAATCGCCTTGCAGGACGCAAAGCTCGCGTTGGAGGTCGTTGACGAAAATGGCGCGCCGCTCGTTGTCCATATTCTCTCGCTGACTCCGTTCCGTGGTCTTCTCAAGGACTATTTTATGATTTGCGAAAGCTATTACGCGGCCATTCGAACCGCGATGCCGCGACAAATCGAAGCGATCGACATGGGACGCCGCGCGCTTCATAACGAGGCGGCCGATCTTCTCATGGAACGGCTCAAGGGCAAGCTCGATTGCGACCACGACACGGCACGGCGGATTTTTACCCTCGTCGTCGCGTTGCATTGGAAAGGCTGAGCGCCGATGCCGGCGGGGCAAGACGCCGGGGCGCCGCCGGGATGAAGCCCGCCGTAAAAAACCGCCCGCAAGCCGTGCTTTTCGCCTGCACGCGAAATACGATACGCTCGCCAATGGCGGAGGCGCTTGGCAGGCATTTCTTTGGTAGGCAAGTCTATTTCGCGTCGGCCGGGATAAGGCGCGGGGAAAGCGATGGATTCGCCATCGCGGCGATGGAAGAAATCGGCATCGACATAACCAAGCATCGCCCCCACACATTCGAGGATCTCGAAGACACGTGTTTCGACGTCATCGTCACTCTTTCGCCGGAGGCGCATCACAAGGCGCTCGAATTCACCCGTACCCTTGCCACCGATGTCGTTTATTGGCCGACGTTGGATCCAACCGCCGTCGAAGGCTCCCGCGAGCGCATTCTCGATGCGTATCGCAATGTACGGGACGGCCTCCTCGAACGGATCAAGAAAATGTTGGACTACCAGCCGATGGGCAATCTGTGACTGGCGAATGCTCGGCCCGCTAGGCTTGGCTCTGCGGCGCGCATCAAGTCAACGGCACGAGGGCTGACCGGTTGGCGCAATCGCGACGGTACGGTTCCTCGAAGCGGCCTTGGCCGTTTTGCCACTGCCGAATACATGCACAAGGGAGAACGGCGCGCAGGCGTCCGGAATCGCACGCGAGACAAAACCCTGGGAGCCGACCGGCCGGTCATGCCTGGATCGCTCCGAGGCACCAGGCAAGGATGCCTTTTTGCACGTGCAGCCGGTTCTCCGCTTCGTCGAACACGACGGATTGCGGACCGTCGATCACCTCGTCCGTGACCTCCTCGCCGCGATGGGCCGGCAGGCAATGCATGAAGATCGCGTCCTTGCCCGCGGCGGCCATCAGTTTCGCGTTGACCTGGTAGGGCGCAAGCAATCCACGGCGAAAGGCCTCGTCCACGTCACCCATCGAAACCCAGCAATCCGAGACGACCGCATCCGCTCCCTTCACCGCCTCATGGGGATCGTGGATGAGCTTCACGCGGGCGCCCGAACGGCACGCCCAATCAACGAGGGCGGCATGGGGGTCGAGCGCGGCGGGAGTAGCCACATGAAGCAAGAAGTCGAATCGCTGCGCGGCGTGGACCCAGCTCGCGAGCACATTGTTGGCGTCGCCGCTCCAAGCGACCGTGCGCCCCTTGATCGGGCCTTTCTTCTCCTCGAAAGTGAGGATGTCGGCCATCACCTGACAAGGATGCGAACGCTTGGTCAAGCCATTGATCACCGGTACACCGGCATGGCGGGCGAGTTCGATCATGGCGGCATGATCGAGAATGCGAATCACGATCGCATCAACGAATCGCGACAGGACGCGTGCCGTATCGCCCATGGTCTCGCCCCTGCCGAGTTGCATTTCCTGGCCGGTTAACATGATCGTTTCGCCGCCAAGCTCGCGCATCGCAATGTCGAAGGACACCCTCGTCCGGGTCGAGGGTTTGTCGAAGACCATCGCCAAAGTCTTGCCTGTGAGCGGCCGCTCCGGAGGGCTCTGTCCCTTGTGGCGCCGCGCCTTCATGCGGGAGGCGGCGTCGAGAATGCGCCGGAGATCGGCGGCCGGAATTTCCGAAAGATCGAGAAAATGCCGCGGTGCCGGGGATGCGCCTTGGCTTTCTGGCGTGCTCATCCGGCCGTCCCGCTTAGCGCCGCGGACGAGGTTTCCGGTTTGCCGGATTCGATCCTTTGGCAGGCGGCGTCCAAACGCGCGACGGCTTCCGAAATCTCCTCTCCCCCGATGATCAGCGGCGGCAGCAGCCGCGCGACATTCCCGGCCGCCGGTATGACGAGGATTCCTTCGGCCCGCGCGGCGGCGGCGAAATCGTTGACTGGGACACGTAAGGCGATGCCCTGCATGAGACCTTCGCCGCGAATCTCCGAGATGATCTCGCCATGCCGGTCCTTCAGCCTGGCGAGGCGTTGTTTGAGCGTCACGCCCATAGCGGCAACGTGCTCGATAAAACCTGGCGCCAGCACCACGTCGAGTACCGCATTGCCAATGCTCGCCGCGAGAGGATTGCCACCAAGCGTCGTTCCATGCGTGCCAACTGTCATGCCTCGCGCCGCGTCGCGCGTCGTCAGAAAAGCGCCGAGCGGAAATCCGCCGCCGATGCCCTTGGCGATCGCCATGATGTCGGGCGAGACGCCAAAGAGTTCGTAAGCGAAGAGCTTGCCGGTGCGGCCGATTCCGGTCTGCACCTCGTCGAATATCAAAAGGAGCCCATGCTTGTCGCAAAGCTCGCGCAGTCCCCGGAGGAAGCGTGGCGGCGCGGCACGGATCCCGCCCTCGCCCTGAATCGGTTCGGTCAGGACGGCGCCGGTTTGCGGACCGATTGCGGACTTCGCCGCCTCGATATCGCCGAAGGGAATCGTGTCGAAGCCCTCGACTCTGGGACCGAAGCCCTCGAGATGATTCGGATTGCCCGCCGCAGCGATCGTCGCGAGGGTGCGTCCATGAAATGCCCCGGCGAAAGTAATGATGCGGAACTTTTCGGGATGTCCGCCCGCCGATTGATACTTGCGCGCCGTTTTGATGGCGCCTTCGACGGCTTCCGCTCCGGAATTGGTGAAAAATACGTAGTCGGCGAAACTGACCTCGACGAGGCGCCGGGCCAGGCGTTCCGCCTGCGGGATCTCGAACAGATTGGAGGTGTGCCAGATTTTCGCGCCCTGCTCATTGAGCGCGGCGACGAGATGAGGGTGGGCATACCCGAGCGACGCCACGGCGATGCCGCCGCCGAAATCGAGAAACCGCTTGCCCGCTGTCGAAGTCAACCAAGCTCCATCGCCCCGCTCGAAGGCGAGCTCGATGCGGGCATAGGTGGGAAGCAGCGACGAGGTCACTTTTTCACTCCGCGATACTGGCCTGGGCAAACATTGCCAGTCCGGGAAACTCCGCGATAAACCCGGGTCCAGCTCTCTTCATGCTCTAATATCATGGGGTCGCGGATGGCGCCCTTCGCTGGCCAATCCACCAAGCGAGGCTTGATGGAACCTTAGGCCAGCTTCGCCCATCGTGCGTTGCACAAATTTTCGCCTCTTCTGGGAAGAGGGAGTCGAAAGCGGGACCTCCGGCCGTTTCTATGGACCGTAAATATAGCTCCGGCCGGGACTTCGCCATCCGCGCTAGGCGGACGAAGGGCGCCGGCGCGGCACTTGTTTTAGCGGCCTATTTGGGTGGCGGGGCGGGGGCCGGCGGCGCGGGCGCGGCGGGCTTGGCGGCGTCCGGTTTGGCCGCTTCGAGGCGCTTGCGCTCCTCTTCGGCCCGCTTTTGCAATTCCTCCTGCAATTTTTTCTGTTGCTCTTCGAGAACCTTCGGATCGATGGGCGGCCCGTCGAAGGCCCTGCCGAAACCCGCCACCGGAATCGCGAAGGTAATTTCATTGTTAACTTGGTTCTTGACCGCGACACTCAAAATCGACCCCTTCTTGAGCTGGTCGATCGTCGCGCCCTTGACCTTGGCTTCGGCAAAACATCCGTTCGGGAAGCAAATTTCGAAGCTTCCCTCAAGCTCCACGCCCTTGTCGATGGCAAACCGGAAGCCAGGCCGCAACATGAGACCGACCGGCACCAACAGGCGAACGATGCGGGTTTCATCGCCTTTGATGTCGTAGATAGCCAGTGCCAAGACCGGCGGCTCCCCGGCCTTCGCACTGAAATCGCGCGTCGTGTAACAAATGTCCTTGTTGGCCGCCGGATCCCGGCCGCAGACCTTGGTCCAGTCGTTTTGCGTCGGCACCAGATCGATCTTGACCGGGCCTTGCGGCGGCGCCGGCGCGGCTTGACCCTGCGCGGGCTGGGCGGGGGCCGGCTGCGTCTGGGCGGGTGCTGCGGGAGCGGGGTGCGTGGGCTTCTTCGCTTGCGCGAAAGCGCTGGATCCCACAAAAAGAAGAAGGCTAGCCAAACCGGCCGTGCCGAGGCGTTTCAACGAGAAGGGCATCAAATTTCCTTTCCAATGATAGGCCTTTCACAACCGCCTGCGCTCCGGCCAACCACCCTTGCGGACCCGACGGCCGCGATGACCGCCGTCAAGACCGGAGCAAGGCTCCAATGCCCGCACATCGGTTTTATCGCTTCGGTAAGCATTATGGGGCTGGCTTGCAAGCCCCGGAGCGCGTTTCAACTGGGCGAAATCAAGGGAGTGAGGTTTCCGGGCTAAAGCGTGGGGCAAAGCCGCGGCGACGCTGCAAAAAGGGTGTCAGGAGACGAAGGGTGTCCCGTGACGCCACTCCCAAAAAAGCCGGTTGACTTGAAACGTGAGGAGGGGCGTTTGCCAAGGGCCATTTGTCGAAACGCCCAACGGCGAGAAGCCGGGCTACCCATCCGCCAGGTGGGGACCGCTCCGCCATTGACGCGGCTGCACTTGCCGATGGCTTAGTAAGGGCTTCGAGCAAAAAAGCGCCTTGGGGAGGATGGCTCTGCTCTCCCGCGCCGCCCCGGCCTGCCACTCTCCCGGCCGTTTCGAATTCCGTCCGTAGGGTGGCGCGGCCACTTGCGCGGCCGCGCGCTTAAAGATTCATGAGACCCAAATTTTCACTAGGATAAGCTGGAAAACGATGGTGAAAATGAGTATGCCGTTCACGATGGCGACTGCGTGATCGTTCATGGTCCTCTCCCGGTCGGGTACTGATCTTGGCGCCGCGATTTCGCGATCGCAGTGGTTACGTCCAGCTTTTTGCCGGAAAAGTCAAGACTGCTCCGGCAAAAACGGCGTTAAGCCTTGCCGGGACATTTCCGTCGCTCCGGCCGATTTGGCCGCGGCGGCAGGTGCCCAGCGTCACGAAGCAACGACGCGGACATTTCTCATAAATCATTTTCCAAGCCAAAGGAAGCTTTATTCAATGGCACGCTCGGACCGCCAGTGGGCGGAATTCGGATCGATCCGCTAAATTGCACCAATGAAACATCGCTTAGCTTTCGCCGTTCTTGCGTCGGTTCTTCGCGCCGCTTGTTGCGAAACCCTTGCGGCGGAACCAGCAAAGCCGGCCGGGGCGCCCGCGATCGCCATGCACGGCACCCCCGCCCTAAACGACTCCTTCGATCATCTGCCCTATGCCGATCCCGCGGCATTGAAAGGCGGCCGTCTGACAATCGGATTTCTCGGTACTTTCGATAGTCTCAATCCGTTCAACCTGAAGGCCGGATCGACCGCACAGGGGTTGAACGGAAATGTCTTCGAGACCTTGATGGCGCGCTCCCTCGACGAGCCTTTCACGCTTTACGGATTGATCGCGCAAACCATCGAGACGGACGCCGATCGCACTTTTGCGACCTTCAGGCTCGATCCGCGGGCCCATTTCTCGAACGGTGAACCAATTACTTCGGCCGACGTCCGGTTCACCTTCGATCTCCTGAAATCCAAGGGGCGGCCGCAACAGCGTGCGGCTTATTCCCTCGTCAAATCGGTCGAAACGCCGGACGCGCTGACGATCCGCTACGATCTTTCCGGCATCGGTGACCGGGAAATGCCCCTCACTCTCGCGCTTATGCCGGTGTTGCCGCGCCACCAGACCGACCTCGCGAAATTCGACGACGCTAGTCTCGCCATCCCAACCGGCTCGGGACCCTACCTCGTCGCCGATGTCAAGCCTGGCGAACGCGTTGTCTTGCGCCGCGATCCGAACTACTGGGCCAAGGACCTTCCGGTTCGCCGCGGCCTTTTCAATTTCGATGAGATCGACATCGACTATTTTCGCGACGCCAACAGCCTATTCGAAGCTTTCGTGGCTGGGCTTCTCGATTTTCGCGAGGAGACCAATCCGGCCCGCTGGACGAATGCTTACGACTTCCCAGCCGTCCGCGATCGCAGGGTCGTCCGAGAAACTTTGCCGGCCGGAGGGCCCAAGGGGATGGAGGGTTTTGTCTTCAATCGGCGCCGGCCACTCTTTGTCGACAGCAGGATTCGCGAGGCGCTCGGGCTTGTTTTTGATTTCGAATGGATCAATGCCAATCTTTATGACGGGCTCTACAAACGAACGAAGAGTTTTTTCGACGATTCCGAACTTGCCTCGACCGGGCGCGCGGCGAGCGCCGCCGAGCTTGCCCTGCTCGCACCGTTTCCGGGCGTGGTTCGCGAAGATATTTTGGAAGGCCGCTGGCGGCCGGCCGCGACCGACGGTTTGGGAGCGGACAGGACGCAGCCCAAGCGCGCCCTCGCGCTTTTGAAGGAAGCAGGCTACGAACTCGAAGGCGGCCGCCTGACCAAGGGGGGCGAGGTT
>DATARJ010000132.1:0-4113 GCA_036264205.1 Methylocella sp. | reverse complement strand
CAGCGCGCCCGCGCCTTCGGCGAGGCGCTGGCTTTCGCCGCGCCGGACATCGAGCTCCTCGATTTTCCCGCCTGGGATTGCCAGCCCTATGACCGGGTATCTCCGGACACCGCGATTTCGGCGCGGCGGATTGTCGTCCTCTCGCGGCTTGCCCGCTCGCGCTCCGCATTGGAGCGTCCGCGCATTCTGTCCACCACGGTGAATGCCCTGGTCCAACGGGTGGCGCCTCTCAGCAACATAGCGAGCGACACGTTTTCCGTCGCGCCAGGCAATGTGGTCGATCGCGACGTGCTTGTGAACTGGCTCGAAACCAATGGCTTTGCAAGAGCATCAAGCGTGCGCGACACCGGTGAATATGCGGTGCGCGGCGGCATCCTCGATCTCTTTCCGCCCGGAATGCCGCGACCGTTGCGCCTCGATTTTTTCGGCGATGCGCTCGAATCGATCCGGGCCTTCGATCCTGAAACGCAACGCACGACCGGCCAGCTCCGCGCGCTCGATCTCGTGCCGATGAGCGAAGTGCGGCTCACGAGCGAATCGATGCGCAGGTTCCGCCAGGCCTATGTCGCGCATTTCGGCGCCCAGATGCGCGGCGACGCTCTCTACGAAGCCGTCAGCGAAGGCCGCCGCCATCAAGGTCTCGAACATTGGCTGCCGCTGTTTTACGAAAAGCTTGACACACTGTTCGATTATTGCGTCGGCGCTCCCTTGATGTTTGATCCTCTTGCCGAAGCGGCGGCGAGCGAGCGTTTCGCGCAAATCGAGGATTACTTCGGCGCGCGCAAGGCCGCGCATGACGCTGATCCCAGTCATTCGACCTACAAGCCGCTGCCGCCCGGCGCCCTTTATCTCGCTGAGCCCGAGTGGCGCGAGCGCATCCGCGCGGCAAGCGTCGTATTTGTATCGCCCTTCGCGCAGCCGGAATCCGGCACAGGCCTCGCCGTCGATTGCGGCTCAAAGCCTGGCCGCACGTTCGCCGCCGAGCGCGCCGATCCAAACGCCAATGTCTTCAGCGCCGCCATCGGCCATGTACGGGCGCAGCAAGCGGGCGGCAAGCGGGTCGTCCTCGCCGCCTGGTCGGAAGGCTCGCGCGAGCGGCTCGCCCACGTCCTTTCCGACCACGGCTTTGCCAGCACGGCGCCGGTGTCCTCGCTTGCGCAAGCCCTCGCGCTTTCGCCAGCCACATTGGCTCTGGCGGTCATTGGTATCGAGCAAGGATTCGAGGCGGCCGATCTCGCGCTGATCGGCGAGCAGGACATCTTGGGCGACCGGCTGCTCGGAGGCCGCCGCAAGCCGCGCCGCGCCCAGGACTTTTTGACCGAAGCCGGGGCGCTCGCGGCCGGCGATATTGTCGTCCATGTCGATCATGGGATCGCGCGTTTCGCCGGTCTGAAGGCGATCGAAGCCGCCGGCGCGCCGCGGGATTGCCTCGAACTGCATTATGCCGAGGGCGCCAAGCTTTTTCTGCCCGTCGAAAATCTCGAGCTTTTGTCGCGCTATGGCTCGGAGGAGACGGAAGTCGAGCTCGACAGATTGGGTGGCGTCGGATGGCAGAAGCGCAAGGCGCGCATGCGCAAACGCGTTCTCGATATGGCGGCGGATCTGATCAAAATCGCCGCCGCGCGGCAGACCAGGGCGGCTCCGAAGCTCGTCCCGTCGGAAAATCTTTATGTCGAATTTTGCGCCGGCTTTCCCTATGAGGAAACCGACGACCAGCAAGCCGCGATCAACGCCGTTTTGGACGACATGGCTTCCGGCCGCCCGATGGACCGCCTCGTCTGCGGCGACGTCGGTTTCGGCAAGACCGAGGTTGCCTTGCGGGCGGCCTTCGCTGCTTCGATCGAAGGCAAGCAAGTGGCGGTGGTCGTGCCGACGACGCTGCTCGCGCGGCAGCATTACAAGAATTTCGCCGCGCGCTTCGCGCATTTGCCGGTCAAGATCGCGCACATGTCGCGGATGGTTGGCGCCGCGGGTCTTAAATCCGCCAAGCTTGGCGCCGCCTCGGGAGAGTTCGACATCATCGTCGGCACCCATGCGGTGCTCGGCAAAGGGGTGAGCTTCAAGGATCTTGGTCTCGTCGTTGTCGACGAGGAGCAGCATTTCGGCGTCAAGCACAAGGAACGCCTCAAGGAGCTGCGTGCCGAGGTCCATGTCCTGACTTTGTCGGCGACGCCTATCCCGCGCACCCTTCAGCTTGCCCTGACCGGCGTGCGCGAACTCTCGATCATCGCGACGCCGCCGGTCGACCGGCTGACGGTCCGGACCTTCATATCGCCGTTTGACCAATTGCTCGTGCGGGAAGCGCTGCTGCGCGAGAGATATCGCGGCGGCCAGAGCTTTTATGTTTGTCCGCGCATCGACGATATCGAGGAAGCAAGCGCCTTCCTCCGTCAGAACGTTGCGGAAGTAAAATTCGTGGTTGCGCATGGCCAGTTGGCGGCGAGCGAACTCGAAGCCAGGATGGCGGCGTTTTACGACGGACAATACGATGTGCTGCTGTCGACGGCGATCGTTGAATCGGGCCTCGATATTCCCGCCGCGAATACGCTCGTCGTGCATCGCGCCGACATGTTCGGTCTCGCCCAGCTTTATCAATTGCGTGGCCGCGTCGGGCGCGCGAAAATTCGCGCCTATGCCCTGTTCACGGTGCCTCCCAACCGCACCATGACGGCGCAAGCCGAACGGCGTCTCAAGTTGCTGCATTCGCTCGATACGCTCGGTGCCGGATTCGAACTTGCGAGCCATGATCTCGATATTCGCGGCGCCGGAAATCTGCTCGGCGACGAACAGTCGGGCCACATCAGGGAAGTCGGCTACGAACTCTATCAAGAGATGCTGCGCGAGGCGGTCGAAGCCTTGCGGGCGGGTATCGAGGAACCGGCCGAAGAGACATGGTCGCCTTCGATCTCGCTTGGCACGCCAGTAACTATTCCGGAGGACTATGTCCCGGATCTGCATTTGCGCCTTAGCCTCTACCGCCGCCTCGCGACGCTCACATCAGACGCCGAGATTGAGAGTTTTGCCGCGGAAATGATTGACCGCTTTGGGCCGCTGCCTGGCGAAGCCGAGGAATTGATGCAATTGGTCGCGATCAAGGTTTTGTGCCGAACGGCGCATGTCGAAAAGGTCGAAGCGGGTCCAAAAGGGGTCATCGTTGCGTTTCGCGACAACTCCTTCGCCAACCCGCAAGGCCTTGTGCGCTATGTCGCGGAACAAGGCCCGCAAGCCAAGGTGCGGCCGGACATGAAAATCGTGTTTGTCCGCGATTTCGAGACGAAAGCCGCCAGGTTGGAGGGCACGCGGCAAATTTTGCGCACGCTCGCGGCGATCGCGGCGAAGAAGGCGGCGTAATCGGCCCCTGGTGCGCCGGGCAAGATCCGCAAAAACAGGATGCTGGCCATCTCGACTGGTTTCAGCGGAGATACGCCAGAACGCTGTTGCGATTTGCTGTTCTGGAATGCCCGAGTTTTAGTCGAACTCAACGCCGATTTGCGTGGCTTTCCGCCAAGTCACGCGGCAATTGCGGAGGAATGATGGGTGGTCACGCACGAGATCAAATGTATCGGGAATTCCAATTGGACTTTCCACTTTGAGGCAGGCGCCCCGGTCCGACAAGTTGTGGACTGTGCAATCGATCGCCGCCCAGTGGCCCTCCAAGACGATGCGCGCTCCCTTGAGTGCGCGGCGGCGCGCTTTATTTCGGCGCTCTTCTTGCGCCGGCTTTTCCATCGTTCGATTTTCTGGCTCTGACATTGCGGCTTCTTTCCCTCGATTCAAGAGACTATGCCGGAAGGCTGTTACATTTTGCTATTCCGGAACGTGCAAGTTTTACCTTGTTGGCCGATTGAGCCGCCGGCCGGCACGAACGCCGGGCGTTAAACGAATTCGGCTTCGAGCGCCTTACGCGAATCGAGTTCCAGCGTGCGGTGGCCCGAAGGGCTGGCGCCCATGCCGGGTTGGAAAAAGCAGAAGGTGCGCCGGCCATCGTCCTTGGCCCGGTAGAGCGCCAAGTCGGCGTTCCCCAGAAGTTGCTCGGCGGTCTCGCCATCGGCTGGCGCAAGCGCGATGCCGACGCTGGTTCCGATCTCGACCTGATGACCGTCGATATCGTAA
>DATARJ010000126.1:0-17838 GCA_036264205.1 Methylocella sp. | reverse complement strand
CATTTAATCGGGCTCAAGGTCTATAATGGCGCTGGGGAGAACGTCGGCGAAATCAAGAACCTTGTCATTGAAAGGGACATGCTTTTTGCGTACATCTTGTCGGTCGGCGGATTTCTAAGCATGGAGGAACATTTCGTCGCCGTGAAGCCAGACTCCATTTCGATCACCTTTGATCCGGCCAAAAAGAGATGGGTGGGAGGAATCAACGCGACCAAGGAACAGCTCAAGGCTGCTCCCGAATTTAAGTTTGGGAGACTCCATTTCGATCACTTATGATCCGGCTTATCCCGCCGCTTGAGCAAGTCCGGCCGTCTCTCGCGGGTGAGCTTAAGCGCTTCAGCCTCGCGCCAGGCCTTGATTTTCGCGTGGTCGCCGGAAAGCAGCACGGCCGGGATTGCCCTTCCCTCCCATTCGCGCGGCCGCGTATAGTGCGGATATTCGAGCAGCCCCGCCTCGTAACTCTCTTCGACCCCCGAAGATTGCTCTCCCATCACGCCGGGCAACAGCCGCACACAGGCGTCGAGCACGGCAAAAGCGGCGATCTCGCCGCCGGAGAGCACATAATCGCCGATCGAAATTTCTTCGAGACCCCGCGCGGCGATCGCGCGCTCATCGACGCCCTCGAACCGCCCGCAGATGAGCACGGCGCCTTCTCCCGCCGCAAGTGTGCGCGCGCGCGCTTGCGTGAAGGGCCCGCCGCGCGGAGAAAGCAGCAAGCGCGGCCGCCGCTCACCCACGTCGAGCCCGGCGTCGAGGCTTGCGGCTAGCACATCGGCACGGAGCACCATGCCGGGTCCGCCCCCGGCAGGCGTGCCGTCGACCGCTCTATGGCGACCGCGCCCATGCGCGCGGATGTCCCGAATTTCGATGCTCCAAAGTTCGCGCGCCAACGCCTCGCCCGAAAGGGAGATACCGAGCGGCCCGGGAAACATTTCCGGAAACAACGTGAAAACCGTCGCCCGCCACATAGCCCTGTGGCTCCTCAACGCTCCGAAGGTTTCGCTTCGATCGCGGCTGGCGGCACGACGGTCAAACGGCCCGCCTCGATATCGACTCGCGGAAAGTTCTCCTTCCTGAAAGGCAAAAGCATTGTCTCGCTACTCCCTGGGCACGCGATTTCCAAAATATCGCCGCCGCCAAAATTCAAGACATTGACGACGCGGCCAAACGCTTCTCCCGCTTCGTTCGTCGCCGCAAGCCCGATCAGATCGGCGCGATAGAATTCCTCGCCTCCGACATCGGGCAAGGATGCGCGGAGCACAAAAAGTTTGACATGGGTCAAAGTCTCGGCGCTCGCACGGTCGGCAACCCCCGCGATCTTGGCAACGAACATGTTATGCTTGATCGGACGCAGGCGAAGAATCGAAAATCGCCGGGTTCCGCTCTCATCGAAAAGAGGCTTGTAGGCGGCGATGGCGCCCGGAACGCCAGTGAAGGAAGTGAGCCGCAATTCGCCGCCGACGCCATGCGGGACGCCAAAACGGCCAATCAGAATGCGATCCTTGCCCATCGCGCTCGAGCCGCGCCCGCGGTCAGCCAGCCGGCGCCGCTGCCTTCGCTGCGTCGGCGGCGCGTTCCCGCGCCTTTTTCCTCGGCAAAGCCTGTTTGGGATTGTTGCGCGGCACGCGTGGCACGACACCAAGAGTGTCGAGCAGCCGGGCGACGCGGTCGGTCGGCTGTGCGCCCTTGGCGATCCACGCTTTTGCCTTTTCCTGGTCGAGCACGATCCGGCCCTCCGCATCCTTCGCCTTCAAGGGATCGAAGATGCCGAGGCGTTCGATGAACCTTCCATCGCGCGGCATCCGGGAATCGGCGACCACGACTCGATAGAATGGCCGCTTCTTGGCGCCGCCGCGCGACAGACGAATTTTCAATACCATTGTGCTTTACCTTTCAACCCTCGGCGATTGGAAGCCGCTTTTCGATGCGGGTGGCGCGCACGTCGAGGCGATCGAGCTTTCTATTGATCTCCGCGAGCTGTACGGAATGCTCGGCTACCGAACGTTCGACATGGTCGAGGCGCGCGATGACCTCCACGAGCTTATGCTCCATGGGGTCGAGCTGCCCACGCATATGACGCAGAGGATCAAGGACAAGATTTTCAATACCTCGGCCATCATTTCTTTTTTCCAAACGGATTGAGACCGCTCCACAAGCCGCCGCCGAGACCTGGAAGCTTCGCCCCCCCGAGACCGGGCAATTTCGGCGGCTCTGCCGTTTTGGTGTCAGGTTTGCCTTGTGCCGGCTGCCTCGACGGTGGCCCGATTTGCTTGTGGCCAACCTGCCTTTGCAAGGCGGCGAGCTGTTCCGGTGTAGGCTGCGGCACCCCGCCCCCGATCCCGCCGCCGGGCAGGCCAAACATGGACGCCATCTTGCCCATCGCGCCGCCGCGCTTGCCAACGCCCATCGTTTTCATCATGCCGGCCATCTGCCGGTGCAGTTTTAGAAGCTTGTTGACATCCTCGACCCTGACGCCGGAGCCCGCCGCGACGCGCCTCTTGCGCGAGGCCTTGAGAACATCGGGGGCACGCCGCTCCTCGGGGGTCATCGACGAAATAATGGCGCGCTGGCGCTTGATGATGCCATCGTCGAAACGGGCAGAAGCAAGCTGCTCCTTCATCTTGGCGACGCCCGGCAGCATTCCCATGATGCCGCCAAGGCCGCCGATCTTCTCGACCTGGGCGAGCTGGTCGGAAAGGTCATCGAGATCGAACTTGCCCTTCCGCATCCTCTCGGCGATGCGCTGCGCTTTTGCGGCATCGATCGATTCGGCCGCTTTTTCGACAAGCGAGACGATGTCGCCCATCCCGAGAATGCGGTTGGCGATACGGGACGGATGAAAATCCTCCAGCGCGTCCACCTTCTCACCGGTGCCGAGTAGTTTTATCGGCTTGCCGGTGACCGCGCGCATGGAAAGCGCCGCGCCGCCGCGTCCATCGCCATCGATTCTCGTCAGCACGATGCCGGTAATGCCGACACGGTCATCAAAACTTTTCGCAAGATGCACCGCGTCCTGGCCGGTCAGACTATCCGCGACGAGAAGAATCTCATGCGGGCGCGATGCCGCCTTGATCTCGACCATCTCCTCCATCAGCGCTTCATCGATATGGGTGCGCCCTGCGGTGTCGAGCATGACAATGTCATAGCCTTGCAAACGCGCCGCCTGTTCCGCGCGTTTGGCAATCTGCACCGGAGTCTGGCCCGCGACGATTGGCAGAGTGTCGATCTCGACCTGGCGGCCGAGCACGGCGAGCTGCTCCTGAGCCGCGGGACGTTTCACGTCGAGCGAGGCCATCAACACCTTGCGCTTCATCCGCTCGGAGAGACGCTTAGCGATCTTCGCCGTGGTCGTCGTCTTGCCCGTGCCCTGCAGGCCGATCATCATGATCGCGACCGGTGCCGGCGCGTTGAGGTCGATGGGATCGGCATCGGCGCCAAGAGTCTCGATCAAGACATCGTTGACGATTTTCACGACCATCTGGCCGGGCGTCACCGATTTGACGACGTTGGCGCCAACCGCGCGCGCGCGTACCTTGTCCACAAAGGAGCGCACGACGTCGAGCGCGACGTCGGCTTCGAGAAGGGCGCGGCGGACCTCGCGCAGCGCGAGGCTCACGTCCTCTTCGGAAAGCGCGCCGCGACGCGTTAGTTTATCTAATATGCCAGAGAGCTTTTCCGAAAGCCCTTCGAACATGCGTTTATCCTGTGGTTTTGCCGCGCCGGCGGCGACAATTTTCGGTAAGTTCGTAAGACACGTTCCCGAAAAAGGGTCCGCCAGGCCGGACCTTGACAGCGCAAAGGTGGACTTGCGCGTAGACTCAACGTGCAACGCGCCCGGGAGCGCAACGCGCCGCCGGGCGTTCACCGCTTGCCTCGAAGGACAAGGCGGTCGTTTGAAGAACCCCCAAAACAAGGCTCCCCCTTGTAGGCTCCTCCCCGTAAGGGAGTCAAGGCTCAGCGCCCCAGCGCCGCGTCTGACGCGGATGGTGCATCGACCAGCGCACGAACCCGAGGCGGCGCGGCATCGCGCCGGCGCCGCGCTCGGCCAGGGTCACAGTAAACCGCGGCTTGATCACGCCCACGCCGGGCTCTTTCTTGCCCGGCTGCCGCTCAGTGAAAGCGCCCGCTTTAGGGTCTCGCACATAGCCGCGTTAACGATGTTTCCAAATGCGTCAGGCCGTCGAGTTTGAATCCCCGCGTTCCGGTTGTAAAGTAACCTTTGGTTAACGGTTCCACCGGGGCGGCTCACGTGTCCATTCGCGCAAGCCTTGTCCCCTTGTGAGAGAGTTTGTAAGAGGCATTCGATGGCGAGTTCCAACAAAGCACAAGATCCCGCGGCGGCGGCGCTTTTGGCCATCGAAGAGGCGTTGAATCTCGGCGCCGCCGGCCAAAGCGCTGGACCAGCCGAAGCAAATCCCATCGCCACAACCAGCGCGGACAAGGCGAAGGAGCGCTTGTTTGGCGAACGCGAAGCCGCAACACCGCGCCCCGGTCCTTCGAGACCGCCGCGTGATGCCGCGCGGACGCTGGAACCAACGGCGGCGTCGACCGACGACGAACGATTATTCGGTCCGGCGCGCGCGAACTCCGCCGCGCCAGGTGCGGAAATTCAAGCCCAGGAGAGCTCCGCCGGGGCGGCGCCGTCGATGCAACCGGCCAACGACGATCGCCGGTCCGCCGGCGAGATCCTCCGCGCGTTTCAGAGCCGTTCCAACCGGATTCCAGCAGTCTTTGTCGCGGCCTGCTCGGGTTTATGGGTTCTCCTCACCCTCAGCTACTTTATTGCCAACCGCGCGGTCCTTTTCAATCTCCCCGCCGGATCTCTACTGCCGCAAGCCACACTTTATCTGATGACCATCATGGGCCCCGTGATCTTCTTTTTGGTGACGGCGGCGTTGCTTCGCCGGGGTCAGGAGATGCGGCTTGCCGCCCGTTCGATGACCGAAGTCGCGGTTCGCCTGGCCGAGCCCGAAACCATCGCCGCCGGGCAAATGGTCACGCTTTCCCAAGCAATCCGCCGCGAGGTCGCCTCGATGGGGGACGGCATCGAACGCGCTCTCGCAAGAGCGAGCGAACTCGAAACTCTTGTCAGGTCCGAAGTCTCCAATCTGGAACGATCCTACTCGGACAATGAGCGCCGCGTCCATTCCCTGGTCGACGAATTAGCTGCCGAGCGGGAATCCATTCTGACCAATGCCGATCGTGTGCGGGGCGCGATCGCCCTCGCGCACGATAGCCTTTCTCGCGATCTAGCTGGAGCTTCGTCGCGTTTCGCGGAAAGTGTTGGAGAAGCCGCCGGCCGTGTCACCGCTTCGCTTAACTCCAAAGGCGAGGAAATCAAAACGGCGCTCGGCCGGGGCCGGGACGATCTCGTCGATCAATTGTCGTCGCATGGGAATGATCTCATCAAGCGGCTGGCCCAAACTGGACAAGATGCCACGGCCAGTCTCGCGGGGGCAAGCGATGGCATCGCGCGGACGCTTGCCGATCGCTTGGCGCAATTGGATGACAGGTTTAAGACCGCCAAAGAGACTCTCGCCGCCGATTTGGAAATTCGCGGCGATGCCCTCGCGCAACGGGTCGACGCCGCCGGCGCGCGAATTGCCGACACAATCTTTTCGCGCGGCGAAAATCTCGCGGTCCGCTTGGCCGATACCAGCGATCGTTTGCATGATGTCGTCGCGGTGCAAGGCAATACGCTGCACGATAATTTGGTCGGGATGACCGAACGGATCGCGGGCCTTATCTCGGACCGCACCGCCGAAGTGCGACATTCGTTCGAACATGTGACCGAGACACTTACGGCGCTATTCGAAGAAAGTCAGGCAAGACTTCACACTCAATTCGAGCAGCATGGCGGTGAACTTCATCGACGCTTCGCCGTGACCGCCGATGCGACGGCAGCCGCGCTGACGAGCCATACCGAAGCCTTGCACCAGCGAGTCACCACGACTGTCGCGGACACGCTCGCCGCGTTGACGATGCATTCCCAGCACTTGCATGACCATTTGGCGTCCACCGCGCAAGACACGGTCGGGACTTTCACCAGCCATACTGGTACGCTGAAGGAACGTCTCGCCGCGGCGCGAAACGAAACCTTTACGGCCTTGACAGATCACTCCGAGAAGATGAGCGAACGTTTGGAGTCGACGGCGCGGACCATGGTCGCCGTGCTCGCCAGCCAAACCGGAGCGCTGCATGAGCGGCTCGCCGCGACGAGCGCCGAGACTCTTGGCGCGCTGTCAAACCATTGGGAGGAGACAGGCGGACGCCTGGAATCGACCGCGCAGCGGCTCGCTGGCCATGCCGAAGCGCTGCACGACCGCTTGAACTCGACCGTAGGCGAAACCCTTGATACCTTGTCGAAACATTCGGACGCGATGAGCGAGCGGCTCGAAACAACCGCGCAACGTTCGGTGGCGGCATTTACGAACCAGACCGAAGCACTCCACGCCCGCCTGAACGCGACCATCGGCGAAGCCCTTGACGCGCTTGCGAGCCATGCCCGCGAGATTGCCGCCCGCCTGGAAGCGGGAACGACCCATTCGGCGGCAGTCCTTGCCAGCCATACCGAAACGGTGCAATCGCGTCTGGCTGCCACTGTCGGCGAGACGCTCGGCGCCTTGACCGGATATTCCGAACAAATAAGCGAGCGGTTGGAGGCGACCGCACAGCACTCCGCCGCGGGTTACGCAAACCACGCCGAAGCTCTGCATGAGCGGCTCACCGCCACGCTCGACGAAACGTTTGGCGCTCTCACGAGCCACGCGGATGAGATGAGCGAACATTTGGCTGCGGCCGCGCGCGGAGTCGTCGCGGCCTTCGCGGATCACACGGGAGCGCTGCGCGAAAATTTCGACGCCACCGCGCAACAGGCGATCGCTTCGATCGGCTATCAAGCCAACGATCTCAACAATCGCTTCGCGGAAACCGCGAACGAGGCGATCAACGCGATCGCGACCCATGGCGACCGGGTCAACGAAGCACTCGCCGGCCGGCTCTTGATGTTCGAGGAAACCGTTATTGGACAGGGCGGGGCGATCGCCAGCAGCATCGACGAGCATGCCGAACGGTTTACCGCGACTCTTGCCGATCGCCTGGGTTCGATCGAAACCACGCTCACCTTGCAAGGAGGCGATCTGAACGACAAGCTTGCCCTGCGTGCTCAAGAGGCCGCCGCAGCACTGGAGGCGCATATCGAGGCCTTCGAATCGCGAATTGCCGTCAAGGCCGAGGAGGTTGGCCAGGCGGTCGAGACACTCGTCTCCCGCGTCGATCTAGGACTCGATTCACGCGCGCAAATGCTCACCGAGACTTTGACCGGCAGAGCCCTTGAAATAGCGAGAGCGCTTGGGGAAGGCGGCGGCGATGTGATCCGCGCGCTCGATGAAAAGGCTCAGGAAATCAGTACGGCCATGACGGCTCGCTCGGCCGCCATCGGCGAGACGCTGGACGGCGGGGTCGCGCACTTCGAGGAACGCGTCGTCGGCCGTCTCGTGGCGGTTGCCGGAGACCTCGACGCGACGGGCCGCGCCGTCGCCGAAACTCTTGCGTCCAGGACGCGAGAGATCGATCAAACGCTCGGTCTTCATGCCGGCAACATCAACGCGGCGCTGGATCGCGAAGCAGGTCACCTTGGGCAAGTGCTCGCGGGGCGCGCCGCGGAAATCCGCGACACCATTGCGCAGGCGGTCCAGGATCTCGACACGACACTAGCCGGGCGCGCCGGGGAGATCGGCGAGGGCCTCGCCCAGCGGATCAACGAAATTAGCATGGCCTTGGCCGGCCGTCTTGGCGAACTCGAAGGCGCGCTTGGGGAGCGCGGTCAAGCGCTGCAGCGAGCATTGGCGGCCCGTGCGGGCGATTTGCGCGAGCTCTTCGATACCCGCGGCGAGCAACTGGTCGAGGCTCTGTCCGCTCGCGGCAACCAGATTGCTCAGGAGATGACAAGCCTCGGCGAAATCGTCACCCAAACGTTCGAGGGCCGTGGAACCGCCATCGTGCAGCACCTCGGCGAGAAGCAAACCGAACTCACGGAGGCGATCGAGCACTCGACGGCGAATTTGCGCGATGCGATCGAAACCGGCGCCGTCGCGTCGATTGGAGCGCTCGTCGACACCAATGAAAAGTTGCGGACCGGGATGACCGAGGTGATCAATCGCCTCGTCAACAGCAGCGCGGGATTGCAAAGGGCAATAAACGCGACCGGCACAGATTTCGCGGCGGCGGAGCATTCGCTGAGCGAACGCATGGACTATTTCCGCTCCATATTCACCAACGTCGCCGGAGAGATCAATCAACTCAACCAATCCACGCGAGCCGCGCTCGACGAAGCAAGCAGCCTTGCTGAAACGATCGCATTCCACAAAAAGAGCTTGGCGAGCTCCGCGGGCGATCTCTCCCGCGAGCAAGGCAACCTCGATCAAATGCTCACGGCGCGGCGCGACTCACTCGAATCGCTTGTCAACAGCATCAAGGCGCGCCGTGAAGACTTGGAAGGCCTGATGCATTCCTTCGCAGAGCGTATCGAGGACTCGTTTGAACAAGCCGCGACGCGCGCGCGCGACATCGGCGCCTTCCTGGCCGAATCCTCGCAATCTACCGGCGGAATGATCGACCGGCAATTCTCGGGCATTCGCGCCAATATAGAGCAGGAGCGCGAGAGCACGGCGGCGGCGATGCGCGCTGCCTGCGAGCAAGCCAATGCGGAGCTTGCAGGTATTTTCGGACAAACCACGGAGCGTTTCCAATCCGCGGCGGCGGAGCTGCGCGATATGTCGCGCGAGATCCGGCGCGAACTCGAAGCGACCCGCGAAGTCTTGCGCCGTGGCGCCGCCGAATTGCCGCAGGAAACGGCGCAGCAGGCGGCTGCCATGCGGAATGCCGTCGCCGATCAGATTAAGGCGCTCGAGGCGCTAAGCGAAATCGTGACTCGCTCCGGCCGCGCATACGACGTTTCTCAGCCGGCGCCCGTCAATACCGAACGCGCCGCCCAGCCGGTAACGACCCGGCGCGTCGAACCCGCTCGTGCTGCCGAACCACCGCGCGCTCCGGAGCCCTCTCGCCCGGAGGCGCAAAGGCCGCGCTCCGCTGCCCCGCCGGCCAAAGCTAAAACTTCCGAACGTGGCGGCTGGATCTCGGATCTTCTCGCGCGCGCGGACAGCGAGGAACCTCCGGTTTCCCCCAATGCTCCCGCCAAACCCACGCAACCGGCGCAACGGTTGGAAGCGATTTCTCTCGATGTCGCGCGGATGATCGATCATGCCGCCGCCGCCGCCGCCTGGGACCGCTATCGCCGCGGCGAAACCAATGCCTTCTCGCGGCGGATCTACGTCGGCCGCGGTGCGCAGACATTCGACGAAATCCGCCGGCGCTACCGGGCCGATCTGGAGTTCCGCGCGACGGTCGATCGTTACGTGCAGGAATTTGAGCGGCTCTTGGCCGAACTCGGCCAGGATGAGGCTAGCGAAGCCGTCGCCAAGACATATCTTTTGTCGGAGACCGGCAAGGTTTACACCTTGCTCGCCCATGCGGCGGGCAAACTGAGCTGAATCGCGCGAGCGTCCCGATTAACTGGACTCATTTGATCGATGAGGATTAGCTCAATATCGAAAGAGGTGGTGCATGTCCTGATGGCCGAAAAGCGCCCAAATCGTGCTGGATCATGGCCTACACCGGAGGCAACGCCAATATCGTGCCGGTCGTGGCGAATCGACGGGTCTTTGTGGCGAGCTATCGACAGCTGACGATTTTCGGCCTCGGCGGGCATCGGTTTGTCACGCGCTCGGTCGCCGCGGCCGAGTGGACAGCGCTCACTACCCATAAGCGCCCTCATGAAATCACTGGGGTTCTCGAACATGCCGACGGACCGGTACTCACGCTCCGAACTCGCGCCGGTAAAATCGCGCGAGTCGATGATTCGGAGTGTCTTCGTAGGAAGCAAATCGGCGTCCTGGTGACCGCGTACGCCTACACGGTCCAAGGAACCTATGATTCGACCGGCGCGCTACATGCGCAGACCGTCGCACGAGCAAAGGATTCGGCCGCGATTTGGCCGCTGGATCGCTTACGCTCAAAGCGGCAGGCGGATGGTTGCGACGGCAAGCGACGCGACGCCTTCCTCGCGCCCGGTAAATCCCAAACCCTCGGATGTCGTTGCCTTGAGGGCGACGCGGTCAAGCGGAATTTCCACGATTCCGGCGATGTTGGCCCGGATCGCGTCGCGGTGCGGTCCCACCTTCGGTCTTTCGCAGATGAGGGTGGCATCGATGTGGGCAATGATGCCGCCGCGGGCGCGCACCTTCGCGGACGCAGCGGCAAGGAAAATCCGCGACGCCGCGCCGCGCCATTGCGGATCGCCCGGCGGAAAATGGCTGCCGATATCGCCATCCGCCAAGGCGCCGAGCAAGGCATCGGTGATCGCGTGACTTAAGACATCGGCATCGGAATGGCCAACTAGTCCATGATCATGCTCAATTTTTAGTCCCCCAAGACAGATATGTCCGCCCGGCCCGAATGCATGAACGTCGTAGCCTTGCCCGACCCGGACATCGGCCAAGTTGGCCATCAGCCTCGCCTCAGCCACGGCGAGGTCGTCGCTGGTGGTAACCTTTATGTTCGACGCTTCCCCTGCGAAGACATGGACGCGATGCCCGGCAAACGCCGCGACGGCGGCATCGTCGGGGAGATCCAAGGCGCCGGCCGCGGCCGCTTTTCGATGTGCGGCCAAGATCAGATTGAAACGGAACGCCTGGGGCGTCTGCGCCGCCCGCAACCGCGCGCGCGGCGCGGTCGCAATGACCGATGCTTGCGTATCAATCTCTTTAATTGTATCGGTCAGCGCCACCCCGGGAATGGCGGCACCATGGGTTTTTGCTGCCGCGACGGCGCGCTGAACTAATATGCCGCTGACAAACAATCGTGCGGCATCATGGATTAAAACGATTGCCGGGGGAAATTGTTGCGCGGAAAGCGCCTCCAGCCCGAGGCGGACGCTTGCTTGCCGCGTCGTCCCGCCAAACACCGGGCCAGCGAGGCAGCAATCTGCCTCGAAAACGGTTGTGCAGGCGCGATAAAGGCCGAGGTCATCCTTGTGAATAACGGGCAAAACCGTTGCGCCAGGAGCCGCGCGCATAAGCGCGCCTAATGTCTGCGCGAGCAGCGGCCGGCCCGCCAGGCTCCTGTATTGCTTTGGAATTCCCTCCCCCGCGCGCGCGCCTCGTCCTGCCGCCACGACGAGGATCGCCAATTCCGACATTGCGTGCATGAATTTTCGGCTTGCACCGGGTTGCGAGAACAATGACCCTCGTTCATTTTATCCATGGGGTCAATTTCTTCCCTATTGATGTCAAAATGAGCAATTTGCTCTTTGCGGCGTTGCACAAAAAGTCTACAATATGGGCATGACCGACCTTGCTAAAAATTTAGGCAGCGCTCGCGGCGGCACTCTCCAAATTGGCGGGCTGCACCTCGATGGGCGCGCGTTTCTCGCGCCCATGGCGGGGGTGACCGACCTCGGCATGCGCCGTCTGGCGCGCCGCTTCGGCGCCTCTCTTACCGTTTCGGAAATGGTTGCCGCCGGTCACTACGCCCGCGGCGATCCCGCCAACCGGGTGAAAGCGGAGGGCGCAGGCGCGGGGTTGCATGTGGTGCAGATCGCCGGCCGCGACCCTTATGTCATGGCGGAAGCGGCGCGCCTTGCGCAGGACTTTGGCGCCGCGATGATCGACATCAACATGGGCTGCCCGGCAAAAAAGGTCACTAGCGGCTATGCTGGATCGCATCTGATGCGCGATCTTGGCCTTGCGGTCTCGCTCATTCGCGCCACGATCGCGGCCGTGCGCATACCGGTCACGCTCAAAATGCGGCTGGGCTGGGACGGCCAATCGCTGAATGCTCCGGAACTCGGCCGGCTGGCGGAAGCGGAGGGGATTGCGATGCTGACCGTTCACGGCCGTACCCGTTGCCAGTTCTACGCGGCTCAGGCGGACTGGCCGGCGATCGGCAGGGTGAAGCAGGCCGTTTCGATTCCGGTGGTCGCGAATGGCGATTGTGCTACCCTTGCGGACGCGGCGGCGATATTGGCCCAATCCGGCGCGGACGCGGTGATGATCGGCCGCTCCGCGATCGGACGGCCCTGGTTCGTTGGCGATGTCGCCTATTACCTGGCGCATGGCAAAGCCCGCGCCGAACCGCCGCCGGCCGAGCGCAAAAGCGCGGCGCTCGAACATTACGAGACCCTACTTGAAGTGTTCGGAACCGGGCAGGGCTCGCGCCATGCGCGCAAGCACCTCGCCGCTTACGCCGAGCGGGCGGGCGTCCCAGACGGCGCTGCCCTGCGCCAGCGGCTGGTCAGGCTCGAGTGCCCCAGTGCGGTCAGAACCACCCTTTGCCAATTATTCGACTCTCCTCCGTTGATGGAGGCGGCATGAGCAAATCTTTCGGATCCCAAGAATCGCCGCCGGCCGGGACCGCCGCCAATGGATGCGACGCGACCAAACTTTTGAATGCTCTGCCGCATCCGGTGGTCGCCGTCCGGCCGAACGGTTCGATAGCTGAAGCCAACTCCGCCGCCGAAGCGTTTTTCGGGATGAGCCGGACTTCCCTTTGGCAACAGAGACTAGCCAATCTCGTCGTGGCCTTCTCGCCGCTTCTGTCGCTCGTCGAGCACGTGAAGTCCCGTGGCGCGGCGATTAATGAATATCGAGTCGCTCTCAACTTGGCAAAACCGGGAGGCGGCCGGCTAGTCGATATTTTCGTGACGCCGCTGCAGGAACCCGCCGATGGTGTCGTTATCATGTTGCAGGAGCGCTCTCTCTCCGAAAAAATCGACAGGCAGCTCACCCATCGGGACGCCGGGCGTTCGGTCGCCGCGATGGCCTCCGTGCTCGCCCACGAAATCAAGAACCCGCTGTCTGGTATCAGAGGGGCCGCGCAACTTCTCGAAACGGAAGCGAGCGACCCCGATCGCACCTTGACCAGGCTGATTTGCGAGGAGGCCGACCGGATCGTGAAACTTGTCGACCGGATGGGCGCATTTTCGGAGGGGCGCCCGGTTGGACGCGAAAAAGTCAATATCCATGCTGTGCTCGACCACGTCAAGAAAGTGTCCCAGGCCGGGTTCGCGCGCCATATCCGCTTTCATGAAAACTACGATCCTTCGCTTCCCGCGGTACTTGGCAATAAGGATCAGCTCATTCAGATCTTTTTGAATTTGGTCAAAAACGCCGCCGAAGCGATTGGCGAGTCGCGCAGCGACGGCGACATCGAATTAACGACCGCTTTCCGACCAGGCGTGCGCCTGCAACTTCCGGGTGCGAAAGCGCCGGTGAGCCTGCCGCTAGAATTTTGCGTCCGTGACAATGGCCCCGGCGTCGCGCCGGAATTGTTGCCGTATCTGTACGATCCCTTCGTCACCACGAAAGCGGCCGGAACTGGCCTGGGGCTTGCTTTGGTCGCCAAGATCGTTGGCGATCACGGTGGTACCATAGAATGCGAATCCTTTCCCCGCCGCACCACGTTCCGGGTTCTCATGCCCATGTACGCGCAGGCCAGGGCGTGAAGCACGGCCGAGGCTACCGGAGCCAAGAAAACCAAACAAGACTTTAGAATCCGGCAAGTGCGAGCCGGTTTTCCGCCCGCGGGAAGGTGCAAGTTGATGGTCACCGGGAATATCCTCATCGCCGACGACGATGCAGCCATTCGGACCGTCCTCAGCCAGGCCTTATCGCGGGCGGGCTACGACGTGCGCACGACCGGGAACGCGGCCACGCTTTGGCGATGGGTCCAGTCGGGGGAAGGCGATCTCGTCATTACCGATGTCGTCATGCCGGATGAAAATGCCTTCGAGCTTCTGCCCAAGATGAAAAAATTGCGGCCGAATCTTCCGATCATCGTCATGAGTGCGCAGAATACATTCATGACCGCGATCAAGGCGTCGGAGCGCGGCGCCTATGATTATCTGCCGAAGCCTTTCGACTTGCGGGAATTGGTTTCGGTCGTCGGGCGTGCGATGAGCGAGCCAAAAAATCGGGTCCGCGCCGCGCCCAACGCGGACCTGGACGGCATGCCTCTCGTCGGGCGCTCCCCCGCCATGCAGGAAATCTACCGTGCCTTGGCGCGCCTGATGCAGACCGATCTCACGGTCATGATCACCGGCGAATCCGGCACCGGCAAGGAGCTTGTCGCGCGCGCGCTGCATGACTACGGCAAGCGCAAGAAAGGTCCGTTCGTCGCCATCAACATGGCGGCAATTCCCCGCGATCTCATCGAGAGCGAATTGTTCGGCCACGAAAAAGGGGCGTTTACCGGCGCCAATCAGCGGTCCGCCGGGCGCTTCGAGCAGGCGGAGGGAGGCACTCTCTTCCTGGACGAGATCGGCGATATGCCGATGGAGGCGCAGACCAGGCTTTTGCGGGTGCTGCAACAAGGCGAATATACCACGGTTGGCGGCCGCGCCGCCATCAAAACAAACGTTCGAATCATCGCCGCGACCAATAAGGATTTGGGGGTGCTTATCCGCCAAGGCCTCTTCCGCGAGGATTTGTTTTTCCGTTTGAACGTCGTCCCTTTGCGACTGCCGCCGTTGCGCGAACGCCTCGAGGATATCGGTGATCTCGCGCAACATTTCTTCGTGCTCGCCGCCACCGAAGGTTTACCGCTCAAACGGATCGAACCCGATGCTCTCGATCGCCTCAAGCGCTATCGCTGGCCAGGCAATATTAGGGAACTCGAAAATCTCACCCGCCGGCTTGCCGCGCTCTACCCGCAAGAAGCCGTCACGGCACAACTGGTGGACATGGAGCTTAGCGTCGACACGCCGGCGATCGGGCCGCAGTATCCGACGGCGCCGGACCCGGAGATCGGGCGATCAGGGAAGCAAGGAGGACGCCCCACGCTTGCCGGCGCGATGGAGCGGCATCTCTCCGAGCTATTCCAAGCACATGGTGCAGGCCTGCCTCCCCCCGGACTCTATCACCGGATCTTGCGGGAGATCGAATATCCGCTGATTTTCGCGGCGCTCGCCGCCACGAGAGGCAATCAGTTCAAGGCTGCCGAACTTTTGGGGCTGAACCGGAATACATTGCGCAAGAAGGTGCGCGATCTCGACATTAGGTGGATGCGCGCGCCGCGCTAGGCGATATTGCCCCGGCAAGCCAATGCCATCGGTCGCTTGAAAGAGAGTGCAGGATCACAAGCGTAATCATGGATCATGCAAGGATCCTGCGCGACTCCAGTCCCCACAGGGCCGGCAAAGGAACGACGCTGAGCCTCGCCAGGACGTTGACTGTCGTCGTCGCAGCCGCCATTTCAACCGCGGCATGCGGCTCTGACTCCGCTCACGCGGCGACCTTCACCTTCCGATGCATCAATCCGAAAAGCGGAACGACGTGGGAGGTCAAAGTCGACTACGACCGCAGCACAGCCGACTCGTTTCCGGCCGAGATCAGCGGGAGCCAAATCGTCTGGCATGACACCTTGCATGGCGGCTACTACTACCTGGACCGCGCCTCCGGCGCGCTGACGTTCCGGAATGCCTCGAGCACGGGCGGCTATGCGACCCACCATACATGCCATGCCGATTGACGGCATGCAGTCAATCACTGCATAGGCAAAGGTTCGCCACGCCGGTGTGGGGCGACGGCGCGGCGCGTTCAACGATCAGCCCCTACGTCGCCGGAGCGAGAGGACGCGCAGCGATCTAAGGCAGCGGGGCGGTCTGGTTGCTCGAATTCCGGCTCGATTGCCTAAAATTCCGGCAATGTGAGGCGAACGAGATACGGTACCGCGCCAAAATCGCCTTGGTTCGCCATGCTTGTCCCTCGGAACGCTCCCGGAGCGCGGATCCCGACCAAAAGAACCATTTTCTCGGAAATACTTAATCCACAGTGTTTCGTGTCGTTGGCGCATCTTTTGCTAGAGCGAAATTCAATCGGTCGGAAGCGACCTAGCGGAGGAGAAACGACATGCTGCTGCCATCACCAGAGTGGTTGAATTCGGGAAATAACGCCTGGCAACTCGCGGCTGCAACCTTTGTTGGTTTGCAGAGCATTCCGGGCCTCACCATCCTCTATGGCGGCATCGTCAAGAAGAAATGGGCGATCAATTCCGCCTTCATGTCGATGTACGCCTTTTCCGCGGTGCTGCTGGTCTGGCTGCTGTGGGCCTACAACATGGCCTTCGGCGACCAGTGGTTCAAATTCCTGGGGTTCGTGGGTAAACCCGGACCGGTGGCCTCGGCGGTCGTTGAATTGGCTCCGGCAATGGTGCCGGAGGCAGCATCCGGAATGCCTGCCCTCACCTTCCCGATGGCCACGCTGGTCTTCTTCCAATTCGTGTTCGCCGCGATCACGGTGATCATTCTGGCTGGCTCGGTGCTCGGGCGGATGAACTTCAAGGCGTGGATGATTTTCTGCCCGCTCTGGATGACCTTTGTCTATACGATCGGTGCGTTCAGCTTGTGGGGCGGCGGCTGGCTTGCCACCCTGGGGGCCGTCGACTTTTCCGGCGGTTACGTGATCCATCTCGCCGCCGGTACGTCGGGCTTCGTGGCGGCCGCGGTGATCGGTCCACGGCTGCAGGCCGACCGGGATAACTCCCCGCCCAACAATCTTCTGGTAGCGTTGGCTGGGGCTGGCATCCTGTGGCTGGGCTGGAACGGCTTCAACGGCGGCGATCCCTATTTCGCCAACGCGAATGCGGGCGCGGCCGTGCTCAACACCAATGTCTCGACCGCGACCGCGCTCTTGGTCTGGACGGCAATGGACACGCAGTTCCACGGCAAGCCTTCGATTGTCGGCGCCATCAACGGCATGATCGCCGGCCTCGTCGGGATCACGCCCGCGGCCGGTTACGTGGACGGCTGGGGCGCCCTCATCATCGGCGTCTGCGCCGGCATCGTTCCCTGGTTGAGTGCAAACAAGCTGCAGACATCGGCGCTCATGAATAAGGTCGACGACACGCTCAGCGTCCTCTCGACCCACGGCGTGGCAGGACTCATGGGCGGTCTCTTGACCGGCGTGCTGGCCAATCCCGACATGCTCCTCTACATCGGCACCGACAAGGAGGCGCCGGGCATCAACGCGACGGGCTGGTACTATGGCAATTTCACCCAGCTCATATACCAGGCGGTAGCCGCCCTCTTCATCATCGTGCTTAACGCGGTCGCGACCTTCGTCATTCTCAAGGTCATCGGGAGGTTCGTTCCGCTGCGGATGGACGAGAAATCGCTCTTGACCGGCGATATGGCCGTGCACGGGGAGGAGGTCTAGGCCAGCGTTTCCGATATTCGGTTCGTGTCAAGCGGCTACATCGATTTTGCGGGACCAGGAGTAGAGGAGTCGCGCGAGCGGCGGCTCCCAACCCCTTGGCAGTATCGATTTGGCCTTCGTGGTCACGGCGGGGTCAAGATTTTGTGCCGCCGCCGGATGGGTTTCCACTCAGCCGTTTGCACCACCGCTACCGCCTAATGGGGCGGGCGCCAAGGATCTGTTGAATCATAATCACCCTCGCCGTTACGCCCCCGCTCGCTGGTGCAGGTTCGGAGTAAGCGACAACTAATATAATTTTCATTGCGCCCGCCTTCGGATAGGCCCCCGAAATGTCGCAATCTTGCAACAGCGTGATATTATGGCAACGCAATTCGCCTTGCGTCTTATCGCGCGCGGGGCCTGACCCTTCCATGTCTTTTTGCCGGCGTCCATGGGTAATCAAAAAATATCGCGGCGGGCTTTGGGCGGAAAAAATAATCACCCGAGGTTTACGGCCCGGTTCGGTCCCGTGGCCGTTATCCTTGCCCTATTTATCGGGCTCGTCAGTTTTCTGATTTTTTCCGGCTAC
>DATARJ010000103.1:0-6849 GCA_036264205.1 Methylocella sp. | reverse complement strand
CCGGCGATTGAGCGCAGCCGGAACGGACTGCATCGGCTCTTTCGCCAGTTCTCCTGGCCTTATGGAATTCCCAGTCACGTATCGCCGGAAACTCCCGGCTCCATTCACGAAGGCGGAGAACTGGGCTATTCATTAACTCATGCCTATGGTGCCGCCTTCGACAATCCGGATCTGCTCGTCGCCTGCATCATCGGCGACGGCGAAGCGGAAACTGGTGCGCTGGCCACAAGTTGGCACTCCAACAAATTCCTGAATCCAGCCCGCGATGGCGCGATTCTTCCGATCCTTCATCTCAACGGTTTCAAGATCGCCAATCCGACGGTGCTAGCGCGCATCAGCGGCCAGGAGCTGACGGAGCTAATACGCGGCTACGGCTACGATCCGCATTTCGTCGAGGGCAACGATCCGGCGGTCGTGCATCAATCTCTCGCCGGCACCCTCGATGCGATTTTGGCGCAGATTCGCCAGATTCAGAGCGCCGCGCGGTCGCGCGGTGAGACGGAAAGCCTAGAGCGTCCGCGCTGGCCTATGATCATCTTCCGCACGCCCAAGGGTTGGACAGGACCGAAATTCGTCGACGGCAAGCCAGTCGAGGGTACCTGGCGCGCGCATCAAGTCCCGATCACGGATTTCCAGAACTCCGAACATCTAAAGCAACTCGAAGATTGGTTGAAGAGCTACCGGCCGCACGAGTTGTTCGACGAACGAGGCAAATTCCGCGACGAGTTCGCTGCGCTGGCGCCGACGGGCCATCGCCGCATGGGCTCCAATCCGCACGCCAATGGCGGTGGATTGTTGCAGCCCCTATCGATGCCCCACTTCCACGATTACGCCGTGGCAGTGCTTAAGCCCGGCAGCGTCGAGGCGGAAGCGACGCGGATTCTCGGAGAATTCCTGCGCGACGTGATGAAGCTCAATCTCGACAAACATAATTTTCGACTGTTTGGCCCGGACGAGACCGCGTCGAATAAATTGCAGGCCGTTTACGAAGTCTCCGGCAAGGAATGGATGGCTGATGTTGAAGAGGTCGATGTGAATCTCAGCGTCAAGGGTCGCGTCATGGAGGTGTTGAGCGAGCATCTGTGCGAAGGCTGGCTCGAAGGATACCTGCTCACGGGACGCCATGGCCTGTTCTCTTGCTACGAGGCCTTCATACACATCATCGATTCGATGCTCAATCAGCACGCAAAATGGCTAAAGGTCAGCAGGACGATCCCCTGGCGCAAGCCGATCGCGTCGCTGAATTACTTGCTCACGTCGCATGTCTGGCGACAGGATCACAATGGCTTTTCCCACCAGGATCCCGGCTTTATTGATCATGTCGCGAATAAGAAATCCGACATCGTGCGCATCTATCTACCGCCAGATGCAAACTGCCTCCTGTCGGTAGCGGATCACTGTTTGCGGAGCCGCAACTACATCAACGTGATCATCGCCGGCAAACATCCGGAATGGCAGTGGCTCGACATTGATTCGGCCGTTTGGCACTGCACCGTCGGCGCCGGCATTTGGCAGTGGGCCAGCAACGATGCCGGCGATCCCGACGTGGTGATGGCCTGCGCGGGCGATGTGCCGACCCTCGAGACGCTTGCTTCCGTGACCCTCTTGCGCGCGTATGTCCCCGACATCCGCATCCGCGTCGTCAATGTGGTGGATTTGATGGTCTTGCAGCCTCAGTCCGAGCATCCCCATGGTTTGGAAGATCGGGATTTTGACGAATTGTTCACGATAGACAAGCCGGTGATCTTCGCCTTCCATGGCTATCCCGCGGTCATTCACAAGCTCACCTACCGGCGGCACAATCATGACAATATTCATGTCCGCGGCTACAAGGAGGAAGGCACGACGACGACCCCTTTCGACATGGTCGTGCTGAACAACCTCGACCGCTACCAGCTTGCATTGGACGCCATTAAGCGAATTCCTCGGCTCCGCGATCAAGTGGAGACGGCGACAGCGCGTTACTGGACGACCATGGAGCGTCACAAGCTCTATATCAGCGAGCATGGCGAGGACATGCCGGAGGTCCGCGACTGGCGCTGGAGCATGTGAGCACGATGAGTCCGGCGGGATACGCCACCACAGACGCTGAACCAGGGTTGACTGTACTCGCGTTGAACAGCGGCTCGTCCTCGCTCAAATTCGGATTGTACCGCGTCGGATCTTCAAGGACCGAAATGCTGCTCTCCGGCGAGGCTGAGTCGATCGGCGACAAAAGGGCTAAAATCTACGCGCAAGATTCGCGCGCGAATACGTTGCTCTCCGAGACGGTATCCCTTCCCAGCCAGCGGGAAGCGATCATCCGCATCGGAAGATTTCTTGCCGATTTCAAAATGCCGGCACCGGCCGCGATCGGGCATCGAATCGTGCATGGTGGATCGAAGCTCCGGCAGCATTGTCTCATTGATGATTCGGTCCTACGTCAACTTGAAGCTGCTACCCCCTTCGCGCCGCTGCATATTCCATCGGCTCTGTCGGTCATCCGCTTCGCGCAAGAGAAATTTCCGGGGCTTCCGCAGGTAGCGTGTTTCGACACTACCTTTCACGCCGAATTGGCGGCGGTCGCACGTGTCCTTCCAATCCCCAAGGAATTGCAATTGGAGGGTATCCAACGCTACGGGTTTCACGGCCTTTCGTGCGAATCGATCGTGCACCAACTTGGGAACGATCTGCCGAACCGCCTGATAATCGCGCATCTCGGCAATGGCGCAAGCGTCACCGCGGTCAAAGGCGGTAAATCGATCGACACCAGCATGGGATTGACCCCAACCGGCGGGGTGATCATGGGCACGCGCAGCGGCGATCTCGATCCCGGCATTCTGGTGTATCTGATGCGTAAAAAGAAGTTCGATGCGGCCATGCTCGAAGAGCTGGTCGATCGTCGTTCCGGCCTCCTGGGAATTTCGGGCGTTGGCAGCGACATGCGGCATCTGCGGGAAGCCGCGTCATCAAACGAAGATGCACGACTTGCGATTCAAATGTTCTGCTATTCCGTGCGCAAGCAGGTGGCCGCGATGATCGCCGCGCTAGATGGAGTCGATCTGGTTGTCTTCACCGGCGGTATTGGAGAAAATGATGGGGAAGCGCGCGCCGCGATCTGCGGCGGATTGTCATGGATCGGCGTCAGGCTCGACGAAGCTCGGAACGGGTCCGCGAACAATCCCATCAACGATCCCGCATCGCGCTGCTCGGTGCTCGTTCTCGCCTCGAAGGAAGACGAGCAGATAGCCCGCCATACCTGGGCACTGTTCCCACGGGGTCTTTCCTGATAGGCGCCGCCAAATGCTGTTACTCTCTTGCTCCCCGCCTGAACCGCCCGCTGCAAGCGAGAGATATTGTGGTCGATTGCCAGCGGCGCGCCGGCGCGATCAGTCTCGTGGCATGACCCCTAGCGTTTTCGTACCCCCATTGCCGTATGGAATGCTGAGCATGCCGACGCGGCGCCTGTTTTTGGCCGGAGTAGCCGCGTCCACGCTGGCCCGAGCGAGCGCCGAAGCGCGGCCGGTTATCGTTGGCTCCAAGCTCGATCTCGAAGGCGGACTCCTCGGCCACATGATGCTGCTCGCTCTTGCGGAAGGCAAAATCGCGACGGAAAGCCGGCTCGGGATCGGCCCGACCTCGATTTTGCGGGCAGCGCTTTTGTCCGGTGCGATCGACCTTTGCCCGGAATATACCGGCAACGCCGCTTTTTTCTTTCATGAAGACGGCGATCCTGTCTGGAAGGACGCGGCGGCCGGGTACGCCCGCGCGGCGAAGCTCGATTATGCGAGAAATCGTCTTGTCTGGCTCACACCAGCTCCGGCCGACAATAGCTGGGTGATTGCGGTCCCGGAATCGCTGGCGCGGATACAAAATCTGCGGACAATGGTCGATTTCGCCCGCTTTGTGCGGGACGGCAATAAGGTCAAACTTGCCGCTTCGGCGGAATTCGTAGAGAGTGCCGCCGGCCTTCCCGCCTTCGAGACACTCTACGGCTTCCGGCTTGCCGCCCGCCAGCTCCTCGTCCTCTCCGGCGGCGAAACCTCGGCCACCATGAAAGCGGCGGCGGACGGAATTTCTGGTGTCAACGCCGCAATGGCCTACGCCACAGACGGCGCGCTTAAAGCCCTCGACCTTCATGCTCTCGAGGATACCCTCCGTGCCGAGCCGGTCTATGCGCCGGCACCCGTGGTACGGGAAGCAGCCCTCGCGAGCTACCCGAAGATTGGCGATATTCTTAGCCCCGTTTTCGCGCGACTCGATCTTGCGAGCCTGCGCGACTTGAACGAAAGAGTCGCGGTCGAAGGCGAGGATTCAGGCACCGTGGCAAAGGAATTTTTCCGTGCGCGCGGGCTTATTCGATAAGCGTTTCGCACTGGTTTTTGGTTCGAACGCGGAAACCGCCTCGATGCCGAAGGTGCACGACCGAATCCTTCTTGGGCTTTTTAGCCTTGGCCTTGTCGTGATTTTTTCCGGCGGCTTTTTGAATTGCGCACCCAATCGCCTCGCAACGGGTGTTGCCTACCCCCTTTCTCAAGCCCCGGCTCTCGAGACCGCGGCAGCAATGATTGGGCTTTGCGGACTGGCGTTTCTGAGCCTTGCCCAGGGCCAAAAGCTTCGGTCTTTCGCAACGATCCTAGTCGCGGCGTTGATTCTTTGGGGAAGTCTCGCGGGCGCCGGTCGCCTCGCGGCGATTCTGATGCAAGCAGGACCGCCGGCCACGCGCGCGTCGCTTGGGCCCGCGTTCTGGACCTTGGCAAGCGTCGCGATCCTCGCGCTCGTCGATGCCGTACAAAGGGGAAACTTCAGTTTTCCCGCCCGTGCCTGCATTGGCGCAGCTTTCTGCGCAAGCTTCTTGCTAATGGCCGCGACGGGCGCGTTCGATAGCCTGTCGCTCGCCAGGGAATTCTTGAATAACCGGGGCGTTTTCGTCAACGAGCTCTTGCATCATCTCGGGCTCGTCTGCGCGGCGATTTTTTTCGCCCTGATGATTGGGGTGCCGCTGACCGTGCTTGTTTTGCGCAAGAAGGCGGCGGGGGGTTTTGTCTTTGCGAGCCTTGGCATATTGCAAACGATTCCCTCGATCGCGCTCTTTGGCGTCTTGATCGCACCGATGTCTCGATTGAGCGAGCTGCTGCCTCTCTTGCGGAGCCTCGGAATCAATGGAACCGGCCCGGCGCCGGCTGTTCTAGCCTTGACCCTCTACTCGCTGCTGCCCCTCGTCCGCAGCTTTTATACAGGGTTCAGCGAAGTCGCCATGGAGGTCAAGGACGCGGCGGCCGCCATCGGCTTTGGCTGGCGCCGTTTGTTCATTGTAGTCGAATTGCCGCTCGCCTTGCCCGCGCTCGTTTCCGGGTTGCGAGTCGTGACGATCCAGGCGATCGGCTTGGCAAGCGTCGCCGCGTTGATCGGCGCGGGAGGGCTTGGCACGTTCATCTTTCAAGGCATTGGACAATACGCCCTCGATCTTGTCCTGGTCGGAGCTATTCCGGTCATCCTGCTGGCGCTTTTGGCGAACTTTATCTTTGAAATGCTGCTTGGCCTCGCGCGGAGAAACCTGTGATCGCGCTATGCAACGTGTCGAAAAACTTTGCCGCCACGCCGGCGGTTGCCGATTTTTCGCTCAGGATCGAGAGCGGCGCTTTTTTCGTCCTTGTCGGCCCATCCGGCTGCGGCAAATCGACGGTGCTGCGCATGATCAATGCGATGATTCTCCCCGACCAAGGACAAATCGAAATCCATGGCCAAGACATTCGCGCAACGGAACCGGAAAAGCTCCGGCGCGGCATCGGTTATGTGATCCAGTCGGCGGGCCTTTTTCCGCATTGGACGGCGGCCGACAACATTCTTGCGGTGCCCCGCCTCCTCAAATGGAGCCCATCAAAATGCGCGGCGAGGCTCGACGCGCTCGTCGCACTGTTGCAGATCGATCCCACCCTCCTGAAGCGCTACCCAAAGCAATTGTCCGGTGGTCAGCAGCAACGCATCGGCGTTGCCCGCGCGCTCGCCGCGGACCCAGACATCATCTTGATGGACGAGCCATTCGCGGCGCTCGATCCGGTGAGCCGCGCGGCCTTACAACACGAAATAAGCGGTATTCACGCGCGGAGCGGCAAGACAATTGTCTTCGTGACGCATGACATGGACGAAGGTTTGCGGCTTGCCACCGGCATGGCGGTGATGAACAACGGCCGCCTGATCCAGGCGGGCACCCCGGCGTCGATTCTCTTGGCACCGGCGGATGATTTCGTCCGCGATTTTTTGGGCGGCGAAGCCTTGCAGTTACGGCTTCTCGACCTCGTGCCGGTCCGCAAGCTGATGAAACCCGGCAAGACGCGCGCCACCGGGACGATTGCCGCGGAGGCCAGTCTCAAAACTGCCTTGAACCTGATGCTGGCGTCCCGCCGCTCCTCGCTTTGCGTCGCCGACGAGCGCGGGGCGAGGCTCGGCGAAGTCCACTTAAGCGACATTGTCGCGAGGCGCGATAGGACCTGATGTTCAAAAAAATCCTAACGACGCCGATCCACCGGCCCGGCTCGCCCATGTTCTCTCGAAGCCGCGGTATCCGCCCACGAATCGTCGCCGTGGGCCACGGCCGCCCCTGCCCTCCGGCGTCCGAGCCGGCGAATGTCTAACTGCCGCGGCCAATTGCGATGCCTCGCAGTTCGGCGGCGGCATTAGAATCGCAGACGCGGGGTCGTCGAGGAACCGGGCGAAGGCGGTCCAGCGCTTCACGCTGCACTATTCCGTTCATTGAGAATAAACTTAAAGGATGTTTTTAAGTTTATCACTGGCAGGTTTTTCGATGCGCGGTGCGATTTGTTACGTCTTCCGTTTAGTATGTGACAGTTACAGGATAAGACTTCGTAC
>DATARJ010000074.1:0-1733 GCA_036264205.1 Methylocella sp. | reverse complement strand
TCCCTTGCGCGAACGCGGCCATCGCTTCGTCCTTGTCGCGGCTTTTCATCTTGCCGTGGACAAGACCCACTTTATCGCCAAAGACCTCTTGTAGATGAAGGAAGCGTTCTTGCGCGGCGGCCACGTCGAGCGCCTCGCTTTCCTCCACGAGAGGACAGACCCAGAAGGCGCGGGCGCCATCGGCGATCGCGGACCTGAGCCGCGCGATGAGTTCGTCCATGCGCTCAGCCGGCAACGCGCGGGTCTCGATCCTCTCGCGCCCCGCGGGCTTTTCCCGTAAATTCGAAACATCCATGTCGCCGAAATAAGTCAAAACCAACGTGCGCGGAATAGGCGTCGCGGTCATGACGAGAATGTCGGCCGCCGCGCCTTTGTCGCCCAGCGCCAGACGCTGATGGACGCCGAAGCGATGTTGTTCGTCGACCACGGCGAGGCCGAGGTCGCGGAAGACAACGCTTTCCTGAAACAAGGCATGGGTGCCGATCACGATATCGATGGTGCCTTCCGCGAGCCCGGCGAGGGTTTTGCCGCGCGAGGCCGCCGTGTCGCGGCCGGTGAGGAGCGCCAGTCTGAGTCCAGCGGCTTCGCCGAACATCGCCAGCGTTTGGTGATGCTGGCGGGCGAGAATTTCGGTTGGCGCCATCAGCGCCGCCTGCCGCCCGGCCTCGACGACCGCCGCCATGGCAAAGAGAGCGACAAGCGTCTTGCCGGACCCGACGTCTCCTTGCAAAAGCCGCAGCATGCGGGTTGGCGCGCCAAGATCGCCGTCGATTTCGGCCATCGCGGCTTTCTGGGAACCGGTGAGCGCAAAAGGGAGTGTCGCGGCGATCTTCTCTCTGATACGGCCGTCTCCGTGGCTCCCGCGGCCGGGGGAGCGCCGGATTTTCGCGCGCATCAAGGCAAGCGCCAATTGGGAGGCGAGCAATTCGTCGAAAGCAAGCCGCGTCCGCGCCGGCGCCTCCGGCGCGATGCTCTCCGGTCTGGTCGGGCGATGCACGTCGCGCAAGGCTTCCGCGAAGGACGGAAACGAAGGAACATTCAAGGGCTTTCTGTCGTGCCACTCCGGCAGGGCGGGGATTTTGGCCAGCGCCGCATCGACCGCTCTGCCGAGCGTTTTTTGAAAGAGCCCTTCGGTGGAAGGATAGACCGGCTCCACCGGCGCCATTCGGGCAAAACCTTCGCTGTCCAACACATGGTCTGGATGCACGATCTGCCGATGCCCGTCCCAAAGCTCCAGCTTGCCGGAAATCCAGCGGGTCGCGCCAGGCGGCAGGCTCCTTTCAATCCAATGATGATTGGCGAGAAAGAAGACGAGGAGGACGTCGCCGGTCTCGTCTTCGACCAAGACCTTGTAGGGCGCCTTGGAGCGGGCGCCCGGCGGCACGTGCTCGACGACCTTGACTTCGAGCGTGACGATCGTATCGAGCGGCGCATCGGCGATTTTTGGCCGGTTGCGGCGGTCGATCGCGGCATAGTGGAGATGGAAAAGAAGATCGAGCACGCGGGCGTCTTTGCCGCCTTCGGTCAGGAGTCGATCAAGGAGCTTGGCCGTTTTCGGCCCGATGCCGGACAGGCTTGCGGCTGGAGCAAAGAGAGGGTTGAGGAGAGAGGGACGCATGGGTGCCAGGATCTTTTCGTAGCGATCGTCTGCGCCAGTCGCCGCATGATAGGTCGCGGTGAGGCCGCAATCGGCGCGACGCCAAGACGGCGTACCTATCTCCAACGTACGCAGG
>DATARJ010000010.1:0-10303 GCA_036264205.1 Methylocella sp. | reverse complement strand
GCGCGGGAAAGAGTTTGCGGTGGGCGAGATCGCCGGTGCCGCCGAAGACGGCCAGATCGAAAGGGGGTACCTTCCGGATACGCGAAACCATCGCTTTCCTTCGCATTTCGAAGCTTTATGCGCAACATAGCCCATCGGCGCCGCCAGGCAAGTGGCGCGCGAGAGCCGTCCGCGCCGGTTAGCCGAATCTGGACCAGGCGCGCAGCTTGGATAAGCTAATATATCCTAAACAAACAGATGACATAACACATCGCGAAAGTTTGCCCGAATGCAGCGACGATCAAGAGCGCGGCGCGGTCGCGGCGGGCCGCTTCGAGCCCCGCCGCGCCAGTTTCCGCGATGCGCGCACGATAGCCAAGACTCGTCAATAGCGCCGCGATTTCCCGGGCCATGTCCGGTTCGTCTTCGACAACAAGGATAGGCACCTGGTCAAGCGAGCCATTCGCCGGCATATGGAGTTTCCGGAGCGCTGCCTTGCGGTTGCATTGGATCGCCGAAGATGAAACCGGCTAATATTTAGAGGACACTCAGGACAACGCTTTCGCCGGGCCGCCGCGATTCGGTGGCGCCGGTACGCAAATTGGCGCGATTGGAAGCCGTCTTCAAGTTAAAGTTATGAACCGAAGACAGGCACTATTCTTGCACTGCAACATAAATTATGTTGCGCCGCAACTCAACCAACACTATGTTCGGCCAGGCGTCTCTTTGCCAAGGCGGCTTCATTTGGGTCCAACTGGCCCACATCCCGCCCGCCTCGGCGCAAATTCATCAATAGGAGGCCAATCTTGAGACGGAGAAAAACGGCGGTTTTTGTAATAGCATTTGTTGGCATATCGGCTACGGCCAGTCTCGGCATGGCACGGGCCGCAGCCGCATCACCGCGGACCATGAAGCCCCTGCAGGGCGTTAGCTTCGATATCGGAACGAAACGCGCCGTGAGCTACTTCTTGAGTGATGGCAACTCATGCAAGCTCACTCTGATGTTAGCCGAAGTAGTCCACGGCGACGAGGTGAACGGTCTGACGGCCACCCGCGTGACGGTCGCCATAGAAGCCGGCAAGGCTGCGCACCTTGATACGGTCGAGGGCAAGACGCTGGAGTTCAAGTGCCAGGATGGGGCGCATGTGATGAGCGTCGAGGCGTCGAATCAGGCCACATATTGGCAGCACCACGAATAAAATGCTTGTCGTCGGCGCGAGATTTCAAAGGCAAATTGTTCCGGCATATGCCTATGCCCACTCCGCTAAAAAGTTGTGTCGTCTAGGACGCATTCGCGTTTCGGCACCTAACAATTTTGACTGCCTTCGGGCCCGCCACATTCGTTGCGCGCCCGCCGTGCCACGTTGGCATGAATGTCCTTGCCGTAGCGGTCAAAGGCGACGACGGCGGCGCGCATCTTTCCAGTGAAAAAATTACACCATATACTGCCCGCCATTGACGGTTAACGTCGAGCCGGTGATGAAGCCGGACCCTTCGGACACCAGAAAAACCACGCAGCGAGCGACTTCTTCCGGTTCGCCGAGGCGGCGCATAGGAATGTGCGGCAGGACGGAGTTCTCCAAAACCTCGGCCGGAACCGCCTTGACCATGTCGGTCGCGATATAGCCGGGACAAACGGTGTTGACCGTGATTCCCTTGCCCGCGTTTTCCCGCGCGAGGGATTTTGTGAAGCCTATGTCGCCCGATTTCGAGGCAGTGTAATTGGTTTGGCCTACCTGGCCCTTCTGACCGTTGATGGAGGAGATGTTCACGATGCGGCCGAAGCCGCGTACGCGCATCCCCTCGATCACCGGACGGGTCATGTTGAACAGCGAATTCAAATTGGTGTTAATGACCTCGTGCCATTGCTCCGGCGTCATTTTGTGGAACATGATGTCGCGGGTGATCCCCGCATTATTGACGAGGATATCGACCGGCCCGATTTCGTGACCAACTTTGGTGAGCCCTTCGGCGCAGGCCTTGTAGTTCGACACATCCCATTTGTAGACCGCAATCCCGGTCTCCGCGTTGAATTTCGCCGCCGCTTCGTCGTTGCCTGCATAGTTCGCGGCGACCGTATAACCCGCCGTCTGCAACGCCTTGCCGATGGCGGCACCAATCCCGCGCGTGCCACCGCTGACCACCGCTACCCGAGCCATGAGTTTTATCCCTTCGGTTTTTGATTCAGCGCGGCTTTATGTAGTCAATTTGCGCCGCGCTAAAAATTGCCGGTCACCGCGCGATGGTCAGCGCGATGCCCATGCCGCCGCCGATGCAAAGCGTGGCGAGGCCCTTTTTTGCGCCACGGCGCCGCATTTCGTGGAGAAGCGTGACGAGGACCCGCGCGCCGGACGCGCCGATCGGATGGCCGATCGCAATCGCCCCGCCGTTGACATTCACAATCGCCGGATCCCAGCCCATGTCCTTGTTGACCGCCAGCGCCTGCGCCGCAAAGGCTTCGTTGGCCTCGACGAGATCAAGGTCCTTGACCTTCCAGCCAGCCTTTTCCAGTGCCTTGCGCGAGGCCGGGATGGGACCGGTGCCCATGATGGCCGGATCGACGCCGGCGGTAGCCCAAGAGGCGATGCGGCCGAGCGGCGTCAAGCCGCGCGCGGAGGCGTCCTTGGCGCTCATCAGCACGAGCGCCGCGCCGCCGTCGTTGATTCCGGAGGCGTTGCCGGCAGTGACCGTGCCGTCCTTGGCAAAGGCCGGCTTCAACTTGGCGAGCCCGTCGAGCGTCGTGCCCGGTCGGATATATTCGTCCGCATCGACCACGACGTCGCCCTTCCGGCCGCTGATGGTGAAGGGGACGATCTCTTCCTTGAACCGGCCCGCCTTTTGCGCCGCCTCGGCCTTGTTCTGCGAAGCCAGCGCGAATTGGTCTTGCTCATGGCGGCTCAGCTGCCATTTCGCCGCGACATTCTCGGCCGTCTGGCCCATGTGGTAGCCGTTAAATACATCCATGAGGCCATCGCGGATCATGGTATCGACGAATTTGACATCGCCCATCTTGGTGCCGGCCCGCAAGTGAGCGCCGTGCTGCGACAGCGACATGCTCTCCTGGCCGCCGGCGACGACGATTTTGGCGTCGCCGTTCGCGATTTGCTGCATGCCGAGTGCGACCGCGCGCAGGCCCGAGCCGCACACTTGGTTTAACCCGAAAGCCGTCTTGCCCTGCGGAATGTCCGCCTTGACCGCCGCCTGACGAGCCGGGTTCTGGCCCTGGTTCGCGGTTAGGACCTGGCCAAGGATAACCTCGTCCACCTCGCCCGCATCGACCTCGGCGCGGACGAGTGCCGCCTTGATCGCGGCGGCGCCAAGCTCATGCGCGGGCGTGGCGGCAAAGGCGCCGTTGAAAGACCCCACGGCGGTGCGCGCCGCGCTCACGATAACAATTTCACCTGCCATTGGGTGCCCCTGGAAATTGGCCGCGGCATGCATGCCACGAGCGTTTCTGTTATTCTAGCACTGGCGGGAGCCGCTTGCGAGCCGCGGATCCGGCTGGGATATCGCAATGGATGCAATTTTTCGCTGCGGCGTTATGCTTATTGGGTCAAACTAGGTTTGTCCCCGTCAAAACACTTGGCGCGATCAAGACAAATCTGCTTAGGTTCTACAATGAGTTCCATGCTGCGGGGATCGGTCATGGCCAAGGAAAACAAACCCATCACAATCAAAAAATACGCGAACCGGCGGCTCTACAATACCGGCACGAGCGCTTATATCACGCTCGAGGACCTCGCCGCCATGGTCAAGAAAGGCGATGATTTTGTGGTCTTCGACGCCAAGAGCGGGGATGACATTACGCGTTCGGTGCTGACCCAAATCATTTTCGAACAGGAAGGCAAGGACGGGCAGAGCCTTATGCCGATTAACTTTCTGCGCCAGCTCATCCGCTTTTATGGCGACAGCATGCAAATGCTGGTGCCGAGCTATCTCGAATTCACCATCGGCAAGTTGACCAGCGAACAAGCGAAGTTCCGCGATACGGTCGCCAAGAATTTTGGCGGCCCCTTGACCGCGCCGATTTTCGACTCCATCGAGGAGCAGACCCGCAAGAACATGGCCCTATTCGAGCAGGCCCTCGCGATGTTCAATCCGTTTGGAAATCCGCTCCAGACGGCGTCCGGAATGCCCGCCAGTAAACCGGCGGACGAACTTTCGGAGGAGCTTGCCGGGCAAAATTCCCACAGCGATATCGAGGAAATGAAGCGCCAGCTCGATCAGCTGCGGAAGCGGATCGAAACGCTTGCATCCAAAGAGTGAGACCGGCTCGTGTTATTTCCCGCCCGCACTCCCTTCGCACGAATTGCGCGGCCAGCCCGGCGGCGCGAGTTCGAAGCCTGAGAATTCGAAGCCCGGCGCGACGGAGCAGCCAACGAGCGTCCACGCTCCCAGGCTCATCGCCTTCTGCCAGTAATGCGCCGGAACTACGAACTGCGGGCGCTCCCCCGCGAAGAGATCAGGGCCGAGACGATGCAAACTTGTCTCGCTGCCGTTTTGCGAAATCGTTATTTCCAACGGTGCCCCGGCGTAGAAATGCCAGACCTCGGTGGCATCGACCTTGTGCCAGCGCGAAACCTGGCCGGCGTTGAGAAGAAAATAAATCAACGTCGAGACGGCCCGGCCCCGCGCATCCCGCGCCGGATCGCGAAAGGTCTCACGGAAAAAGCCGCCCTCAGGATGCGGATGCAAATCGAGCAGGCGGACAATTTCGGCGGCGCTTCGGCCAGGGATGGGATCAACCGGCATTTCGTTTCGACCGCGTGGCATCTGGGATCGTTTTTGGCTGAACGTGGTAGCCAATCTCGTGACGCAAGTTCAAGCCGCAGCTTTGATGGACTTTTAGCTGATCTCATTCCATATTACGCGGGTGAATACCCTTCTCTTCGACACCCTTCGCCTGTCCCGCACGCTGCGGAAAAAGGCCATTTCACGCCCGAGCAGGCCGAGGTGCTCGCCGAAGCCTTGGGGGAAGCGGGCCATCATGATCTGGCCACCAAGCGGGATTTGGCGGCGGTTAAGTCCGAACTCAAAGCCGATATTGCCGCAGTGAGGGCCGACATTTTGAAGTCGGCCGTTGTGGCGATCGGCTTTCAGACGGTTGTGATTCTGGGAGCGCTCGTCTCGCTCGCCGGGATTTTTGCGAAATAGGTAAAGGGTTGCGCAGATTTGGCAGCCGGCCGCCCAGCATCAGTGGCCACCGTACGGCACGAGGATGGCGGGCTAGGCGAGCGGCAAGTCCAGAACGACAGTATCGGCAAGTTTCTGTCCTGATATTTGAGTGCCGCAATCACCGTCGGATGTCGCGCGTATGGTCCCCGGACCCGCCACGGGGCTAAAAACAGAAGCAAGATGCCATAGATTCCGCGTCGGTAAGCAGTTCGGCGGACAATGGCCCGGCGGCTGGGGCGGCCGCTAAAGCTTTCCAGTGAAAAGTATTGCGAACTCCGGGCCGACGCGAATTTATGCGCCGCTGGGCATGACGCGAGACGTAACATCCGCGCCGCATGACCGCCTCGCGGCCGCGCCGTCTTCAGCCGCCGTTTTCTTCGCCTTGCCCTTGAGTGCGAGGCTCCTCATCGTCGCCACGGGGAGTATCCTCCTCGGTGATCCGCTCGACGGCGACGACCTGCTCGGCAGCATCGGTATCGAAGACGATGACTCCCTGGGTCCCGCGTCCGGCGATCCGAATGCCATCGACCGGACAGCGGATCAATTGGCCGCCGTTCGTCACCAGCACAATCTCGTCGCCATCCTCGACCGGCATCGAGGCAATGAGCTGGCCGTTTCTTTGGTTCACAGCCATCGCGACGATCCCTTTGCCTCCGCGTCCGGTAATGCGATATTCGTAGGACGATGTCCTCTTGCCGTAGCCATTCGCGGAAACGGTCAAAATGATTTGTTCGGCGGCGGACATTTCGGCATAGCGGTCCGGTCCGAGGTTCGACGCCACAGGCGTTTCCTCAATTCCTGCCTCCTCGCCAGCCGCTTCGCCATTGGCCTCGGGTGAAACGTCGCCAGCGACCGCGCGGCGCATCTTGAGATATGCGAGACGCTCGCCGCTGTCGGCCTCGATATGACGTAGAATGGCAAGCGAGATCACTCGCTCGCCTGGTCCAAGCGCGATGCCGCGCACGCCCATGGAATCGCGGCCCTTGAAGACCCGCACCTCGGTCACCGGGAACCGGATGCATTGGCCATTGGCGGTTGTCAAAAGAACATCGTCCGCCTCGCCGCAGACCTGCACATCGACGATTCCCTCGCCTTCGTCGAGCCGCATCGCGATTTTGCCAGCGCGGTTGACTTGGGCGAAATCGGAAAGCTTGTTGCGCCGCACGCTGCCGCTTGTGGTCGCGAACATGACATCGAGGGTGTCCCACGCGGCCTCGTCCTCCGGCAATGGCATGATCGTTGTGATCCGCTCGCCTTCGTCGAGCGGCAGCATATTGACCAGCGCTTTTCCCCGCGCGTGCGGAGCCGAAAGAGGCAACCGCCAGACTTTTTCCTTGTAGACGTGACCGTGCGAGGAAAAAAACAGCACCGGCGCATGGGTCGAGGCGACAAACAGCCTCGCGACGAAATCTTCGTCGCGCGTCTGCATTCCCGCACGGCCCTTGCCGCCGCGTCTTTGCGCGCGATAGGTGGCAAGCGGAACCCTTTTGACGTAGCCAAGATGCGACACGGTAACGACCATGTCCTCGCGCTGAATGAGATCCTCGTCCTCGACGCCAGGGGCATCGTCGAGAATGACAGTCCGGCGCGGGGTGGCATGGGCGGTTTTCACCGCGATCAGCTCGTCCTTGACGATCGAAAACAGCCTTGCGCGCGAACGCAGGACGGCGAGACAGTCGGCGATCTCGACACTGAGCTTGTTCAGAGCCTCGGCGATTTCGTCGCGGCCGAGCGCCGTCAAGCGTTGCAGCCTGAGTTCGAGAATCGCCTTCGCCTGCGCTTCCGAAAGCTGGCAGTTGCCATCCACGGAGAGCACATGACGCGGGTCTGCGATTAGGGTTATCAAAGGTCCCATGTCGCGCGCGGGCCACGCGCCCCCCATCAAGGCCGCGCGGGCGGTGGCCGGGTCTGGCGACGTGCGGATCAGACGGATGAACTCGTCAATGTTGGCGAGCGCGATGGCAAGGCCAACCTGCACATGCGCGGCGTCGCGCGCCTTGGCGAGGAGGTGCTTGGTGCGCCTTGTGACGACTTCCTCGCGAAAATCGATGAATGCGGCCAGAAAATCCTTGAGCGTCAGCACTTCCGGGCGGCCGCCATTCAAGGCGATCATGTTGCAAGCGAAACTCGATTGCAGAGCGGTGAAGCGCCAGAGCTGGTTCAACACCACATCGGCGAGCGCGTCACGCTTCAATTCGATGACAATGCGCATGCCGTCGCGATCGGATTCATCGCGCAGATCGGAGATGCCTTCGACGCGTTTCTCGCGAACCAGCTCGGCGATCTTCTCGATCAAGGCGGCTTTGTTGATTTGATAGGGTATCTCGGTGACGATGAGGGCTTCGCGCTCCTTGCGGATTTCCTCGACTTCGACCTTCGCCCGTGTCAGCACAGAACCGCGTCCGGACACATAGCCGACGCGGATGCCCGCCCGCCCCAAGATGCTGCCGCCGGTCGGGAAGTCCGGGCCGGGGACGATCGCCATCAAATCCTCGATCGTCATCTCGGGACGGTCGATCAAGGCGATCGCGGCATCGATCACCTCGCCGAGATTATGCGGCGGGATATTGGTCGCCATGCCGACCGCGATGCCGCCGGCGCCATTGACGAGGAGATTTGGGTATTTCGCCGGAAGTACGGTTGGCTCCCGCTCGCGTCCGTCGTAATTCGGCTGAAAATCGACCGTCGCATTGTCGAGGTCGTCGAGGAGCGGCATGGCGGCCGGCGCGAGACGCACTTCGGTATAGCGTTCGGCGGCGGGCGGATCGCCGTCGACGGAGCCAAAATTGCCTTGGCCGTCGATCAACGGCAAACGCATCGAGAAGGGCTGCGCCATCCGCACCAGCGCGTCATAAATCGCGAGATTGCCGTGCGGATGATATTTGCCCATCGTATCGCCGGTGACGCGCGCCGATTTGTTGTAGGGGCGATCCGGCGTGTAATTGTTCTCGTGCATCGAATAGAGAATGCGCCGGTGAACCGGCTTCAGCCCGTCGCGCACGTCAGGAAGCGCCCGGCTCACGATGACGCTCATCGCGTAATCGAGGTAGCTGCGCCGCATTTCCTCGGCAATCGAAACCGGCCGGACGCCGGAGCCGGGCGGGGATGATCTACTATCGACGGTATCGGGCACGCGAAGCTAATCCAAGGTTAAGACATGATTGGCGGATTTTAACCTAGCCGGCCGCGAAACGGCAACACCGGAATTCAAACAAAAGCAATGAACACCGAGCTTTAACGGAAAGGAAGCAATACCGTCGCGCTACCCGAAACTGCGGAACCGAAGCCCGCAGCCAGAGAGCATAGCGCGAAGAAACCACAGCCTTTGCCGAAAGGCGGAACGGATCGCTGCGGCTGCTCTATCCTCCCCCTCTTCGCCGGACCGAATCCCCGGCGAATAGGGATCGCTGCAAAAAGCCATCGCTCCAATATGCCGCACGGTTGTGCTGATCTTATGCTCTCATTAACAGTCTCGCATGGACGACCGGGTCGCGCTTCGTCGCCACGGTCCAAATCGTCGCCCAGTTCCCCCAGTAGTTCCGTGTCTCAGGCTCTTTCGCCTGATAATAGATCATTGCGGCAGTGGGGTTCTCGATCAGGGTCTTATTGTTAATTTCGGGGGCCAGCGTCCCTATCGGTAAATCGAGGCCAGCGGCGGCGTGAGCGGCGACGTAATCTCCGATCCTGTCCTGCGCCTGCACTTGATCCCGCGTGGCGGCGAAAGGGACTTCTATCAACAGATCGTGCGTGCCGATCAGTCTGCCCCCGATTTTTAGAAGCCGGGCCGCATGCTTTAGAATGTCTCTGACAGTCTCGATCGGTACCTCTTCAAGCACCGATACCGAGCACACCACGTCGAAATAATTGTCAGGCAGATCGGCGCCGCGGCTGCCACCCAAGAGCCCGCGGCGGAAGGTGCATCCGGCGGCCTTAGGTCTGACTTCTTGATCGAACTTTTTTTCCCACGCATCCCGGTCGGGCGTGCCGAAGCAGGCGAGACCTTGATAGTCATCAACGCCCCAGATGTTCCTGGCATTGCGATATCGCTCGAACAGCGCTGTGCTGAAGCCGTGGCCAAACTCCAGGATGTGATTGGCATCATGAGAATCGAGGTAGTCCATGATCGCCATATATCCGTAATCCTTGAGCACGGTGTTGCTCGCCCGATGGAACTGCCGGTACTTCAGGCTGAGGCGGTACCAGTCATCTACCGTTGGGATCGTCAGCACTTAACACACTCCCTGGCCACGGTCAGAAATTGGGGAATGCCTGCACGATAAGTTTTAAGGCCAGAACAGTAAAAAGAAAATCCAGTGCGGTTCCACGGGCTAACCATAGGCCACCATAACACCATAAGAAACATAGCCAAGACGGACAGGTGGGTCTGCAAGGAAGGTCCCGTGTAGAGCGCGATGCCCGCGAGAAACAATTGCCCGCAACACAGCCAAAACTCCCGCCTCGCGCGCGCGTCCTCGATCGGATCGAACCAATCGTCGAAAAGCATGGCGCCGACCGCGACAGCCGCCGTCTTCGTGGTATGCTTCGTCATGCCGGAATCAGCTGTGTTGAGCACCCGGACACTACGTTCCACCGAAATTCAACCCGTCCCGCGACGGCACCGAAACCGGATGGAAGGAGCTGGCGCTTGGCGGATCTATCGCCCGCGGAATGGACGGCGATCTGGCTGTCGTTGAGAATCGCCATCGCCGCGACAATCGCCAGCCTCCCGTTTGGCATTTTTGTCAGCTATGCGCTCGCGCGCTGGCGTTTCCCAGGCAAGATCATCCTGAACGCCGCCGTCCATTTGCCCTTGGTGATGCCTCCGGTCGTCACCGGTTTTCTTTTACTCATTCTTTTCGGCCGGAAAGGCGTTTTCGGCGCCTTCCTCGCCAACATCGGGATCGTATTGTCATTTCGCTGGACCGGCGCGGCAGTGGCTTGCGCGGTCATGGGATTTCCGCTCATGGTTCGCGCGATGCGGCTTTCCTTCGAGTCCATCGACCGTCGCTTGGAACAGGCCGCCGGGACTCTCGGCGCAAATCGCATGTGGACGTTTTTTCTTGTTAGTCTGCCGCTTGCGCTGCCCGGCATCATTGCCGGGGCTATCCTTGGCTTTGCCAGGGCGCTCGGGGAATTCGGCGCGACGATC
>DATARJ010000246.1:0-4219 GCA_036264205.1 Methylocella sp. | reverse complement strand
ACGACCCAGCCGGATCGGCGAAGGCGGAAATTTCGAAAGGCTTCAAAAGCGTCTTGCGCAATCGTTCCAGCATGTCGAGAGCGAGCACGGCATCCTTGCCGCCGATGAAGACGCCGGTGTGCACCGCGTCTCTAGGAGAGCGCGAAAACATGGCATCTTGCACCAGCGGGGTGATGTCGTCGAGAGTGACCCCAGTATAGGGGGTGATGGAATCAAATCCCGCGTCGAGCGCCCAGTTCACGTCGAAAGGGCTCATGTGCCGCAGCGGAGTGAGCATGTGCAAAATATTCTTCGTGGTCACGTGCTCTCCCTTATTTTATTGCCGCTACTTGATAATGGCGAAGGTTTTTCCCTCGACGAGCGCGCCGTGATTAACTCCTTTACAGATAGCCATGTCTAGCCCCCACGCGGCGGCTTTTTCCTGGGTGAGATCGCACAAACGCCGCGCATCCTTCGCGCTCGGGGCGAATGCAAAGCCGGTCGGCCCCCAGGATGACTGGCCGGTGCCTCTCGCGCCATGCCGTCGAAGCTCCTCCGTAACCCGCGCCACGGCGGTGCTCGCGTAGGGCGCGCCGCCCTGGACGGGGGCGAAATAATCTCCGGCGATTTCCTGGAGACGCGCTATCGCGTCGCCGAACGGACCAAATTCGAGTTCGGCCAGTGCCGGCAACGCTTTGACGAGAACGAGGCGGCAGATTTCCCCGGCCGAGGCGGCCTCGAAATCCGCAAGACGCGCGAAGGCGGCTTGTTCGTCGCGGCCGTGTATGCCTTCGGTTCGCCGGTCGAGGACGACAATCACCCGCCATTGTGGCGGAAAATCCATGCGCGCGACGACCGGCGGCGTTGCGGTCTGGGCGCCGCGCCCGCCATCGACAATTACGCCGCCACGCTGGAAAAGGCCCAAGCCAATCCCGGAACGGGTGCCGCGCCGCAGCAGGAGCGAATCGCTCGACTGATCCGCCGGGATGCCTTCGAGGTGCCGCAAGGCAGCGGCGATGCCAAGCGCGAGTTGCGTCCCCGAGCCGAGGCCCGCATGCGCGGGAATGGCTTCATGAACAGTCAAGCTATAGGAATGTGTCAGGCCCAAATGGCGCGCGAGAAGAGCAAGGTGGCGCGCCGCGCGCTCCGCCTCCAATCCTTCGACCGCCGGCGCCGCCGAGCGGCGGATGGTCAGGCGGGTCGCTGGGCGGTCGATCGCAAGCCCGAGGCCGCCGAAGCGGCGGCCAAGTCCGCCATTCATATCGAGAAATCCGAGGTGAAGACGGGCCGCTGCCGCCACCGTGACGCTGTCGAACATGACCCACCTTTCCGGAGCATCTGCCCCCTTGGGGAAGGCGCTCGCGTTTTGGAGCACGACCGTCGAAGAGTCCAGATTTTCCGGACAATGTCATGTCGCGGGTAGAAAGCTGAAAGAGCGGATTGTTTCACGTGAATAATTGTGTAGGGCATTTCCGAGCGAAGGGAATGCCGTCCGGGTGGCGCAAATTCGCGTGGAATCGCGTGATGCGGCGTTGGCGATCGGCTGATGGGCCCCGCTCAGGGCCAGTGGCGGAGCCCGCATAGCTTGGTTTATTGGAAGCTGCGCTTTCCCCATGACCGGCGGCATCCATTGCCGCAAAAACCTTGAAAGTAAAACGGCTATCTCCATATTCGGTGCGGCGCGGCGCATCGACGGTCCGCGGTGCGGCGGGTCTCCGGGTGATTACTATTTGAGGAGATTTAATGTTGAACACGAACAGTCCTGAGTCCCGGCCTTTGCTTAGCAACGAACAGCTGGCAAGCCTCGGCGGTGGCCGAGTTGCTTATCTGAAGCCTATCCGTTCGGAGGACGTGAGCCGGTTTTTCCCCTCGGCGCCTGCGATTCAGCCCGGCCTTCAGCTCTTTGCCTTGCTTGCCGCCGATGGCACGCCGATAATCGTCACCGATTCGCGCGATGCTGCAGTGGCCAACGCGATGAGCCAAGAGCTCGAAATGGTAAGTTTGCATTAATCCCGGCGGCGGAGCGTGGCCTTCGGGAGACGCGTTGCTGGTTGCCGGTGTCAGATCGTGAAGTCGGCGCCCACGTTTTTTTCGTCGCCCAGCTTCAAATCTTCGGCGCGGCGGCAAATATCGTCGATGGTGATGGTTTCAAGCTCATCCAGAAAGGCCTTGCCCGCCGCTTCGACGATGGGCGCGACCAACTGCTTGACAAGCCGGCAGCGCGGCTCCTCCTCGCCTCCGTTCTCGCTCCACACCGCGCGCAAAACCGCAGCCGCGGTGATCCGGCGGCGCTCCCGCGCCAATTGATAGCCACCGCGCGGACCGCGCACACCTTTCAAAATATTGGCGTGAACAAGGCTTTGCAGCAAACCTTCAAGGTGCCGCGGCGGCAATTCGAGCCGCACCGCCAGAGCCTTTGCGGGGAGCGGAAGCGGCCGCGCATGGATAGCTATATCGACGACCGCGGCGAGAGCGAGATGGCCGCGGCGGGAGAGTAGGATCACTGCGGATCCTCGCATCCGGCCATTCGCCCGGTTGATCCAAACCCATCGCTTGCCCGCGCCGTCGCCGCCAATTCCCGGGTTTCGACGAGCACGGCCTTTGCCAGCGGAGCGACGACCAGCTGGGCGATTCGGGCGCCCCTGATGATCTCGAAGGGTTCGTCGCCGAGATTAATCAACAGCACCCCGACCTCGCCTCGATAATCGGAATCGATCGTTCCCGGCGCGTTCAAAACGGTCACACCGTGGTCGCGCGCAAGCCCGGATCTGGGCCGCACCTGGGCCTCGTAATCTTGCGGGATATCGAGCGCCAAGCCGGTCTGAACCAGATACCTGCCACCCGGTTCGAGCACGATTTTCGTGTCGCGCGGCAGGGCGGCGAGAAGATCGATTCCCGCGGCTCCCGGGGTCTGATAGGCGGGCAAGGGCAAGTCGTCGCCATGCGGCAAGCGTTTCAATCCGACCCTGACGGTTGCGGTGTTCATCGGCCGGTTTCCGCAAGCATCGCGGCCAGCCGGGCAATGAGGCGGCGCGCCACCTCCTGCTTGGTCAACCAGGGCCAGGACTCGTTGCCCTTGTCAGTCACAAGCAACACCTTATTATTCTCGCCGCCTAACACGCCGGAAGCTCCGCTCACGTCATTGGCCACGATCATGTCGCAGTTTTTGGCGGTGAGTTTGGCTTGCGCGTTCTCCTCGAGCTTTTCACTTTCGGCCGCGAAGCCGATGACCAAAGCCGGACGGTCCTTGGAACGCTGCCCAATCGCCGCCAGAATATCCGGATTTTCGGTGAGCGTCAGACCCGTGGTCTGCTTCGGGTCTTTCTTGATCTTCGCCGGAGCAGTCTCGACCACCCGCCAATCGGCGACCGCCGCGACGCCGATAAAAATATCCACTGGCAGCGCGGCCTCGACTTGTCTCAACATTTCCCGCGCGGTTTCGACAGGAACGGTCTTGACTCCCAAAGGATCGGCTAGCGCGACGGGCCCTGACACAAGCACGACATCGGCGCCGGCGGCGGCGGCGGCGGCGGCGATCGCGTGGCCCTGCTTGCCCGACGAGCGATTGGAGATGTAGCGCACCGGGTCGATCGGCTCGCGCGTCGGCCCCGAAGTCACCAGCAAACGCCGCCCGGCGAGAACGTTCTTGGCCTCTTGATTGCCGGAAGAGTCCGCGGGCAATGCGATGCGCGTGCCGCTCGCCAAAACTTGCTCGATCGCCGCAACGATCGCGAGCGGCTCGCTCATCCGGCCGGGACCATATTCGCCACATGCCATGCCGCCGTCTTCGGGTCCAACAAAAACCACCCCATCCTTTTGCAAGATGGCGGCGTTGCGCTTGGTTGCCGGATGCAGCCACATTCGCACATTCATTGCGGGCGCGGCGAGGATTTTTTTGTCGGTGGCGAGAAGCAGGGTCGAGGCGAGATCGCCCGCCAAGCCATGTGCCATTTTGGCAAAAATATCCGCCGTCGCGGGGGCGACGACAAGGAGGTCGGCGTCGCGGGAAAGTTCGATATGGCCCATCCCAGAGTCTTCAGTCAGCGCGAAAAGGTCGTCGAAAACCCTGTTCCCGGTCAAGCTTTCGACGGCGAGCGTCGTCACGAAGCGCTGCGCCGCCTCGGTCATCACCGCTCGCACAAAAAACCCACGCTCGCGTAGACGCCGGATGAGATCGAGCGTCTTATAGGCGGCGATGCCTCCGCCGATGATTAGGAGGATGCGTTTTTCCGGAGACGCG
>DATARJ010000078.1:0-9963 GCA_036264205.1 Methylocella sp. | reverse complement strand
GCACACATGCCCGACGCAATCTCCGTGAGCTACGCCGTATTTGAGCCATTTTCAAAAGATTTAGTTGGAGGGTCGTCGTAACGAAGCGATTACGGTTATCCGTCCGGCGTCGTGTTCCCTTTATCGAACATCAGGCTCCATTTGCCGGGGCGTGAAATTCCGGCGGAGCAACTCGAGAAGCCATCCCATGGCCCCGCGCTCGGGCGTATTAATATCGTGCCGCGCGTTCCCCCATCAAATTTGGTGCCGCCGTTCCCAGGATCGAAGCAACGCGATGACGATGGACGCGCAGGTGCGAAGTCAGAGTTTCGGCGTTTCCCTTCAGCCGGCCAAGTTGCGCACCAATATCGAATTTGGAGTGGATCCCGCCATAGAATCCGATGGCGCCCGCCATGCTTCCCTCGATCGACGGCGGGTCTCGCTGCGCTGGCTTTGCGGCACTCTTCTAACCGGCCTCTCTGGCGCCGCGCTCATCGGATCTGCGATCTACGCGGCGCTTGGGCATCAATCCTATTTCGCCGAGGCGCCGGCACCCTCGCTCTCTCAGCGCAAAGAGATCAACCTGGATTTCGGGGTCAATCCGCACAAGGGCGATCGTCTCGTCAAAGCGGTCGATATCGTCGCCGGAAAGCAGAGCTTCCAGGCGCCAACGACGCTCACGCTCGGCGACAAGGAGGTTGTCAAGGTTCACACGTTCACCCATGTCCAGACCACGCTGGCACTGTCAAGCATCGGCCTCTCCGAGGATGTTCCTCCGTTTAATCCGTTGAAGGTTCTTGCCGACGCGCGCAATGCGATTGATGCCGTGCAGGAGCCGGTTCAGGACGATGCCGAAATCTCGTGGTCCACCCGCGATCTGGGAAATGGCGCGTTTTCGCCATCAGCCGCTCTCTCGATGGAAGAGGTCCAGGCCCAGGTAGCCGAGCAGGTAAAAAACACGCTCGCGGCGGGCGCCAAGCCGCTGCCCTTGCCACCGCAACTTCTTCTGATGCGGACGTCCCGCGCCAATCTTCCGGGCGTTCTTGCCTATGCCAACCCCGCTTCCCCGATCACGGCGGCCCCATTTTCCACGATCGAAGTGCGCATGGTCCCTGAAAACGTGACCAATTTCGGCCGTTCGGCGCAAGCCGTGCAGCCGACGCAAATGGAGGAGCGCCTGGTTGTGGTCCGCCACGGCGAGACGATTGAAGGCGTGCTGCGCGGCGCCGGGCTGAGGAAGGACCAGGTTGTCGCCATTGTTGGCGCGTTCGGAGTCGCGCGGGGCGAAGCCGCGGTGGCGGAAGGGGCGCGCCTCAAACTCCTCTTTGCCGATCTCGACGGCTCCGGCGCCAACATGACCTTGGCGCGCCTCTCCGTTTATTCCGGCGAAACCTTAGAAACGAACATTGCGATCAATGACCTCGGCGGCTACGTCCGGGTGACCCCGCCGCGTCACGCCAAGCGGCCGAGCCGGGACGATAGCGACGACGCCGATGACGCGGATGGCATGCGGCTTTACGATTCGTTTTACGAAACCGCGCTGAAACAGGAAATTCCGCGTCCGATCATCGACGATCTTGTCCGGATTTTCGCCAATGACGTCGATTTTCAAGGAGCCGTGACCGCCGGCGATTCGTTCGAGGCGTTCTACGACGAAAGCGAGGAAGGTGAGGGACACCACGAGCTTCTCTATGCGGCGATCACCGCCCGCAACGAGATTTTCCGTTACTACCGTTTCCGGACACCGGATGACAGTCTTGTCGATTACTACGATCAAGACGGCCGCTCGACGCGCAAATTCCTGGTTCGCATGCCGATCGTCGGGGGCCGGTTTACCTCCGGATTCGGGATGAGGTTCCACCCGATCCTGGGCTATTACCGACCCCATACCGGGGTCGATTGGGCGGCGCCGGCCGGCACGCCCATATTTGCCGCCGGCAATGGCACGATCGTCAAGGCGCAATGGGACTCAGGCTATGGCCGCCGCATCGAGATTCAGCACGCCAACGGCTACGTCACGACCTATAATCACATGTCCGGGTTTGCCCGCGGGGCAATCGAAGGTGCCCATGTGCGGCAGGGCCAGGTCATCGGATATCTCGGTCAGACGGGCCTCGCGACCGGGCCGCATCTCCATTACGAAATCATAGTGAATGGCCATTTCGTCGATCCGATGCGGGTCAAGCTCGCCCGCACGCGGGAATTCGACGGCCGCATGCTCGCCAGTTTCAAGCGTGAGCGCGACCGCATCGACAGCTTGCTCCTCAAAGCTCCCAACATGCCCAGGGTCGCCGCGCGGCAGCCATGATACGTAACTATTTGGTGGGAGAAGAGCCGGGCAGGAGGCCTGCCCGACTCGAAGAACGCCAAAGAAACTTTTGAGGGCCGGACCAAGAAAAAGATACGCCGCCACCAGAAAAACAAAGGCGCGTCCGAATTGTGGTTGGTTCACACGGCTTCCGCGTGGGCAACCGCCGACTGCTTGGCCCTCCAGAGGCCGTTTCTATAAGATCGAGGCTAGCGCGCGTCCCGATCAAATGGAACCTATCGAAATCGAAAAAGTCGGGCACTTTTTTCTGGACATGCTCAAAGAGGCCGAGGAAAAAGGGCGGCCCTTAGGCCGCCCCCGATCAGCTCCTGCGGGACAAAATCAACACGAATAATACATGTCGAACTCGACCGGGTGTGGGGCCATCTCGAAGCGCATCACCTCGCCCATTTTTAATTCGATGTAGCTGTCGATAACGTCATCGTCAAAGACGCCGCCTGCCTTGAGGAAACTGCGGTCCTTGTCGAGATTGACGAGGGCTTCGCGCAGCGAGCCGCAGACGGTTGGGATTTTCTTTAGTTCCTTCGGCGGAAGATCGTAGAGATCCTTGTCCATTGGCTGGCCCGGATCGGTCTTGTTCAGGATTCCGTCTAGACCCGCCATCAGCATCGCCGAAAAGGCCAGGTAAGGGTTGGCCGCCGGATCTGGGAAACGCACTTCGACGCGCTTGGCCTTGGGGTCGGGCGAATACATGGGGATACGACAGGCAGCCGAGCGATTGCGCGCCGAATAGGCGAGGAGGACCGGCGCCTCGTATCCAGGCACCAGCCGCTTGTAGGAATTCGTTGTCGGGTTGGTGAAGGCATTTAGCGTCCGGGCATGCTTGATGATCCCGCCCATATAATAAAGGCACTCCTGGCTGAGATCGGAATATTTGCTGCCGGCGAAAACCGGCTTGCCGGCTTTCCAGATCGATTGATGGACATGCATTCCCGAACCATTGTCGCCAAACACCGGCTTCGGCATGAAGGTCGCCGTCTTGCCGTAGCTTTGCGCCACCTGGTGGATGCAATATTTGTAGACCTGAAGGTGATCGGCCATCGTCGTCAGCGGCCTGAACTTCAGACCGAGCTCATGCTGCGCCGAACCCACCTCGTGGTGGTGCTTTTCGACCGTGGCGCCCATCTGCGCCATGGCGGCGAGCATTTCGCCACGCATGTCCTGCGCCGAGTCTTGCGGCGGCACCGGGAAATAGCCGCCCTTGGTGCGCATGCGGTGACCGAGATTGCCTCCTTCGTAGGGAGTGTCCGAATTCGACGGAAATTCGGCCGAATCGACGATAAAGCCGGTATTATAAGGATCGCAACTGAAACGGACGTCGTCGAAGACGAAGAACTCGGCCTCCGGACCGAAGGTGGCGGTATCGCCGATCCCGGTGGAAGCCACATAGGCTTCGGCCTTTTTGGCGATGCCGCGTGGATCGCGGTTATACGGCGCGCGGGTCGTCGGTTCGAGAATGTCGCAGACGATCGACATCGTGGGCGCCGCGAAAAACGGATCCACCGCCGCCGTTGCCGGATCCGGCATCAGGGTCATGTCGGATTCATGGATCGCCCTCCAGCCGGCGATCGAAGAGCCGTCGAAGCCCAGACCTTCGGCAAACACATCCTCGTTGAAGATCGTCACGTCGAAAGTGACATGCTGCCACTTGCCGCGCGGGTCCGTAAAGCGGAGATCGACGTATTTTACGTCGTTGTCCTTGAGCGACTTGAGTACATCCTTGGCGGTCTTCATGTCTTACCCTCTCTTCTTGGAATTAGGCGTATTGCGCAGGAAGCGGGGAATTGGCTTGCAAGATTTCGCGGCACTCCAGGATCAAATCGCGTCCGTTCCGGTTTCCCCGGTCCGAATACGGATCGCGTTTTCCACCTCCGAGATGAATATTTTTCCGTCTCCGATCCGTCCGGTTTGCGCGGCTTTCCGGATCGCATCGGCGGCGAGAACAGCGGTGGCGCTGGAAACGACCACCTCGATTTTGACCTTTGGCAGGAAATCGACGATATATTCCGCGCCGCGGTAGAGCTCGGTGTGGCCCTTTTGCCGGCCGAAGCCTTTCACTTCCGTGACGGTGATCCCGGAAACTCCCGCTTCGCGCAACGCCTCTTTCACTTCATCGAGCTTAAAAGGTTTGATGATTGCCTCGATTTTCTTCATTGGCATTTTTTTGGACTTTTTTGTCGCATTGACCGGAAAAAAAGCTTGCAAGCGGCACTTTGAACCGGCTCATAGCACCTGCCAAGCAAAACCGCCAAGGAAAACTAACCGAGCGCCGCCCGGGACATTCCCAAAGGGCTGTCCCGTGGCGAGCTAAGCTATTAGGCAAATTGCGGGCCAGGAATCCGGGCCGCGAGGCGGCGAAATTGTAAAATTCCGTCGGCACAGCCTCGTTTGAAGGGCCCGCGGGATTTGCATGACGCCAAACGATCTTGCCGCTGCCCACTTGAGCGAACAAAAGATCCACCGCGTGTCGATGCCACGCGGTGGATCCTGTCGTGTCTATTGAAAACTATTATTCCACTGTTTCGAGAACGGTCCGCCGCTCGCGATAGCTTTGAGGCCTTTCTGCCGTTGCAACCAGTGTCGCACCGACGCCGGAGCCGAGAAGCTGGAGGGAGATTTCCTTACCGTTGCCGAATTTGATTCCATCGCGATAGGCGCCGTGTTCGAGCCGCGCGAAGGTGACTTGTTCCTCGTCCTTGACGCCGAGGCGCGTTTGGAGATCGCTCGATATCCCTTCGAGCTTGAGATGCGTATCGTATTGAACGCAGACTGCCGTCGTGCAATCGCCAGGCGAGGCGAGGCCAATGCTTCCCGAAGGAAAGCGGGTGGTCACATATTTCTCGGACGCGCGTGCAGGCCGGGAGGCGTACATTTCAAGCGAATAGTCACACATTTGTGTCACTCCTAAATGTCTCGAGACGGTTGCATCCCCTTCCGTGCGTAGCCCCGCCCGCCGGTACACTACTGAAGACCGGGCCGGCTTCGGAAATACGGGATGGGTAGCCCCCAAGAAGAGAGGGGGAAGCGTGGAAGCCTCTCAGGGCCACACGGCTCGATCCTGGAGAAAAACGCTAGCGCGTGCCGCGTCGGACCGGGCCACATCCGGCGGCCGCCGGATGTTCCACTTAGGCAACGAACGCTCGAAAACGGGTCAAGGTTTCAAGTCATTCGTGCATTCCAACATGCTACCGCAACCTTATGCCGCGTCAAGCCTTTTTGCTGCGACAAATAATTTTACCGGTGGCCGCTCGTGGCCTTGCCGGCTATTCTTTGCGAGGGGACGGAAGCTAACAATGATTTCGCGCCACCGGCAGATCGATGCGCGCGCCCCATTCTGCCCAGGAGCCATCGTAAAGCGCGACATCGCTCTTCCCCGTGGTTGCCAGCGCAAGCAAAAGAATCGCGGCGGTCACGCCAGAGCCGCAGGTGGTGATCACCGGGCGCTCAATATCCACCCCAGCCTGCGCCATGAGGGTCTTGACTTCGTCGCCCGATTTAATCTCGCCGGATTGGACCACCTCGCGCCAAGGCAGGTTGAGACTGCCGGGAATATGGCCCGAGCGCAATCCGGGACGCGGCTCGGCTTCCATGCCTCGGAATCGCGTGTCCGTTCGGGCATCGAGGACCTGCGCCGAACCAGCTTCGCTTGCCCTCTTCACCGTTTCGGCACAGGCAACGGAGGCGCTGTCGAAATCCACGGTGAAGGGCCGGGGCATGCGCCGCACAAGTCCCTGTTCAAGCGGGCGCCCCTCGGCGCGCCATCGTGGCAAACCGCCGGCAAGGATTTTTACGTCCGGCGCGCCGAAGACTCGCAAGGTCCACCACACGCGGGCTCCTCCTTGCAAGTTGGAGGCGTCGTAGACGACGAAGCGCATGCCATCGCCAAGGCCGAGCTTTTCCATTGCCTCGGCAAAGCCGGAAGGGTGGGGCAGCATGTGCGGCAAATTCGTCGTATGATCCGCGATCGCATCGATGTCGAAGAAGACGGCGCCGGGGATATGCCCTTCGAGATATTCCGCCTTGGCGTCGCGTTTTTCAGCGGGCAAGAAAAACGTGCCGTCGATGACCGCGACATCGGGCGCACCCAAATGTTCCGCAAGCCATGCGGTCGAGACGAAGAAAGCGTTTTGCGGGATTGTCGGCATGCCCGTGCCTCACACTTCACGTGGCGGTTCGCGGCAGGTACGCTTCGGGTTCCGCGCTTCAGAAAATATAAACTGAATCATTTCCGTTTTCCATACTCATGAGCATCATCAACGAAGATGAGAGTGTCCCGCCCTCCGCAATCACGAATTTTATCCTGTGGCAGCTTTCATGATCTGGGCTGTCTCCAGCGCCTTCGTTGTCTCGTTTCGTTCAAGCGGCCGGTTCACGAAAAAGTAGTCGAAACTTTCCGCCATCTCGCTGAGGAGTGCTAAGCATCGTTGGCGAAAGGGGGGTATTTTGCCGTCGTGGGATAGTCGTCGCGGGGACAAGACCGGCGAGCCCTGCATCACGGCGAATCAAAACAGCGTGAGCGTTTCGGTCCGGGCTTTGACGAGGCCGGCAAACCGTCTAAAGTCAGCTTGGCTAAGGTTTGTTGAGTCCGCCGCTTTACGGGAGGTTACGATGCCGGTTCTGCAGGAAGTGTTGAAAGCCAATGAAGCCTATGCCGCGAGTTTTGGCGCCAAATCGCAATTGGCTCTGCCGCCGGCACGGCGATTCGCCATCCTCACCTGCATGGACGCGCGTCTCTCCCCAGCCAAATATGCCGGGCTTGCCGAAGGCGATGCGCATGTGATCCGCAACGCGGGCGGGCGCGCCAGCGACGATGCGATCCGCTCGCTGGTGATTTCTTATAAGCTGCTTGGCACGCGGGAGTGGTTTGTCATTCATCATTCCGATTGCGGAATGCAGCTGTTCGACGACGAGATCATGAGCGGGCTCCTCGAGCAGAGCCTGGAAACCGCGACCATCGACGAAAAAGGCTGGCACGATCATGGGCCTGGCCCCGGCAGCGTCCAGGGCCATTACGTGAAATGGCTAACGTTCAAGGATCTCAATGCAAGTGTGGTGGACGACGTTAAACGCATCCGCTCGCATCCATTAGTACCGGGCCGTATTCCGATATACGGTTATTACTACGATGTGAAGACCGGCCGCCTCGTCGAGGTGCCGGAAGCAACCGCCGCCGGAAAGGCCAAGGCCTGATTTATTACGGCTGATCGCGTCTGGCGGCCATTCAAACGAAGTCCGGCTTGATCGATGTCTTGCGTTCCATCCAGTCCGGAACCGGCAGATTTTTCGAGCGCAGGAATTCTGGGTTGAAGAGTTTCGATTGGTAGCGCGCGCCGGAATCGGCGAGGATGGTCACAACCGTGTGGCCTCGCCCGAGATCCGTGGCGAGACGGATCGCGCCCGCGACATTGATGCCTGACGAGGCACCGAGGAGCAGGCCTTCATGCTCGGCGAGATCGAACACAATTGGCAAGGCTTCCTCGTCCGGGATCTGATAGGCGAGATCGATCGGGGCATCCTCGAGATTGGCGGTGATCCGGCTTTGGCCTATGCCTTCAGTGATCGATGAGCCGGAGGATTTCAGCTCGCCGCTAGTGTAATAGGAATAGAGGGCGGCCCCCAAGGGATCGGAAATCGCGATCTTGATATTGGGGTTCTGGGCCTTCAGCGCCAAGCCGACGCCGGCAAGGGTTCCGCCCGTCCCGACGGAGCAAGTGAAACCATCGACCCTGCCTTCCGTTTGCGACCAAATCTCGGGTCCGGTCGTCTCGAAATGGCCTTGGCGATTGGCGACATTGTCAAACTGATTGGCCCAGATCGCGCCGGCCGGATATTCCTTGGCAAGCCGCAGAGCGAGGCGGCCGGAGAGTTTCACGTAATTATTGGGATCGGAATAGGCGACCGCCGGAACCTCGATCAGTTCGGCGCCTTGCAACCGCAGCAGGTCCTTTTTCTCTTGGCTCTGCGTATCGGGAATGACGATCACGGTCTTGTAGCCCAAGGCATTGGCGACGAGTGCGAGACCGATTCCGGTATTGCCCGCCGTACCTTCGACGATCAATCCGCCCGGCTTCAAGTTCCCGCGCGCGATCGCGTCGTTGACGATGGCGAGCGCCGCGCGGTCCTTTACCGATCCGCCGGGGTTCATAAATTCCGCCTTGCCCAGAACGGTGCAGCCGGTGAGTTCCGACGCACGGCGCAGTTTGATGAGAGGGGTCGCGCCGATCGCTTCGATGACGTTTTGTGGAAAGCTCATTTCGGTGAAACGCCCGTGCCGGTGCTTTTAAAAGTATAAGACCCGCCGCCGCATTCTGTCGAGCGCCGGGACCGACTGTTGTGCGCCCGAGGAAACCTTGCGCCGCGCGGCGATCGAGGAGGGCGGCAGGCTCACCATCAAGATCGAGGCCGATGGATCGCCGGAGGAGCGCGGCGAGCCGGAGGAAGAAGGTGCACGGACGAGGCCAGGTGATGTCCAGTCTTTGAGGATGCCTGAGCAAATATATCAGGCACACCGCTCTTTGGGGTCTTCTGAGCGGCACACCGAAGAGGTTAGAGCCAAAGCAAGTTTAGAATATCTGTAGGGGCAGGCGATGGGGAACATCGGGATCGCTACGAATGTTCCCCATCGCTGGTAAGCGGCCACCACAACGATGACGGTTTACTGCCCGGCTCTGCCATACTCCACCGTCCGGGACAGAGCCGGCACGGATTGGTTGCACTGGAAATTCAACTCTTTTCTAATTCAAGTCTACAGGCCCATTGCGATGCCCTGCGAAGTTCGGGAGCTTACAAATGTCTTGCCCCGGGCTCGGCCCAACTAGAGACACCTCGCAGAGATTGTTATCGGGTGCGCCGAGAAATATCCCCGTAAAGCCGTGGCTAGGAATCGTCACATCCAGAGAGACCCGGCTTATGCTATTCCCTTCCACTTCATTGTAACTGCCAAACACTCGAATGCCCTCTGCGCAAATGCTTGTTATGGCGACGCCATCCACCGACGAATGATCGCCAGTCACCACGATGCCGAAGCCGTTGAATCGCCTGACCAGCCCCGGCCCCTGAATGAACACGTTGTTTTCGGAGTTCGTCTCGATTGCGTTTTCCACAAAGTTGGACGCGCAAGAGTTCCGGCCTACCCGTGATTATAAAGCCGTTGAGGTTCAGCTTAATCCCAGGCACTCCAAACTTAATGCAGGGGGCGCCAGTTACCGTGCAGCTCACGTTACTTGTCAGGCGACCATCCGTCGAGAACAGCTAATGACAAATGAATAGTTTTGCAATTCCATAAATGACAAAAGCGTTTTAACATGTGGATATGGCGGCAACCTCTCACACAGCAATCGCTAATGGGCGCTTGGCCAAAGCGGGAGGCTTTGCAGGTAAATTTACCGTCAAGCTTGCGCCACTATGGGGGGTTTTCGGGCGGGCTTTTGAGACGGAGGTGGCGCTTCGCCGGCCATTTCTTTGGCTGCCGGTCGCAGCCGGCGCGGGGGTCGTCCTTTATCTTTTCGCCGACCGCGAGCCGTCCCTTTGGCTTATCGCTCCCGCGGCGGTGTCGCTCGGCGTTCTCGCTTATCTCGCGCGCGCGAAGCGGGTCGCCTTTTTTCTCCTTTGCGGTTTTTGCGCAGTTTTTGCGGGAGAGCTGTCGGCGGCCTTGC
>DATARJ010000077.1:0-7717 GCA_036264205.1 Methylocella sp. | reverse complement strand
ATGCGGGAGATGCCACATAGTCAGGTGCTGGCGGCTTTGCTGCTCTTCCGGCTTACCTACCTGCTGATTCCCCTTTTCCTGTCGATCTTCGTGATTATCGTTTTCGAACGCAACAGGCTTAAGGAAGTGCTTCACCACAAGAACGGCCATCCCGTTCCGGGCTTGGAGGTAAAGCCAAAGCCCGACCGCAAGTGGACGAGTCTCCCTTAATGCGTTTCCAGAAACGCCGTCGCCTCGCCAAACTTGGCAACACGGCGCTGATCCGATCGATAAAATCTTCGGAACCTGGAAACGCCGCCACCATTTTCCCTCGATGCGATGCGGCTACTCAAATATTTATCGCCCTCTTATCCACCGCGAGCGCCGCTTCGCGCACCGCTTCGGATAGCGTCGGATGCGCGTGGCAGGTCCTGGCCAAATCCTCCGCGGAGCCGCCGAACTCCATTAGTACGCAAGCTTCCGCGATGAGTTCGCCCGCCCCCGCGCCGATGATGTGAACGCCCAGCACGCGGTCGGACGCGGCGTCGGCCAGGATCTTCACAAAGCCTTCCGTTCGCCGCATCGCCCGCGCGCGGCCGTTCGCGGTGAAAGGGAATTTTCCGGTTCTGTAGGCAACACCCTTGGCTTGAAGCTCTTCCTCGGTTGCGCCAACCGAGGCAATCTCCGGCATGGTGTAGACAACGGAGGCAATCGCCTCGTAATTCACATGACCGTGTTGGCCCGCGAGAATCTCGGCGACCGCGATCCCTTCATCCTCGGCCTTATGGGCGAGCATGGGGCCGCGCACGACGTCGCCGATTGCATATATGCCTGAAACATTGGTCGCGAAACGATCGTCGATCACGACGCGGCCACGATCCAGCGCGACGCCGAGGGCGTCCAAGCCGAGCCCTTCGGTGACAGGACGCCTGCCGACCGCGACGAGCACCGCATCGGCGGCGAGCACCGAAGCATCGCCTCCGTCCGAAGATTCGATGCTGACTTGCAGGCCCGCTTTCGTTGTTTCGGCCTTGGTCACTTTATGGCCGAGACGAAATCCAAAACCTTGCTTCTCCAGCATGCGCCGAAACTGTTTTCCAACCTCGCCGTCGAACCCTGGCAAGATGCGGTCCAAATATTCGACCACGGTCACTGCCGCGCCCAGGCGACTCCAGACCGAGCCGAGTTCAAGGCCGATGATGCCCGCCCCCACGATAAGAAGTTTTTGCGGCACCGATTCGAGCGAAAGCGCGCCGGTCGAGGAAACGATTGTTTTTTCGTCGATCTCGATGCCCGGAAGCCGCGCGGCATCCGAGCCCGTGGCGATGACGATATTCTTGGTCTCAAGCCTTTGGGTTGATCCGTCGTTTGCCTTCACGTCGATTGCGCCCGGCGCCGCGATCGTGCCGAGCCCGAAAAAAGCGTCGATCTTGTGCTTCTTCAACAGAAAGCCGACACCGTTGACATTGGCGGCGACCGTCTCGTCCTTATGTTTCATCATCGCCGCAAGATCGAGTTTCGGCTTGCCGGTGATGACCCCGAAGGCGGCAAGCTCGTGCGCGGCTTCCGCGAATTTATCCGAGGCATGGAGCAGCGCCTTCGACGGAATGCAGCCGATGTTGAGGCAGGTTCCGCCATGCGTCGTGCGCTTTTCGACGACGGCAACTTTTAAGCCGAGCTGCGCCGCGCGGATCGCGCAGACATAGCCGCCGGGACCAGTACCGATGACGATAAGATCGTAGGTCATCAGGTCTATCCAAATTAACTAGCTGCCGGCCGGCGGCCCCAGGCCTGAATGACGCGCGGCACCCCCGCCACGGTTCGCGGATTTTCCGCGAAGCGATTGAGTTCCTGTACCAAGGTGTCGATTTCTTGCCGCGAGGCAAGGCCATCCCGCAGGACAGCGTCAGCAATATTTTCCAGGGTGATGACGTTCAAAAGCTTGACCTCGCCCTTTGTTCCTATCGGTTGAACAAGGGTCAGATCCACATTCTCAAAGCCGCCGTCCGTCAGCAGAACCGGCAAGCGTGGCCCGATGTTCGGATCGCCGCCGCGTCTTAGCACCAATGTGCAATAGAGTTCCTTGTATCGTTGAAACGCTTTGGAATCGGGATAGGTGAAATAGCCGCTAAAGTCTATGTCCTCGGCGATGACGAGCCCGCCGGGACGCAAATAGCGATAAAACGCCGCGACGGCGCGGGATGGGTCATCGAGATGGGTGAGCAGGAATCTCGCGTAGACAACGTCGAAGGCAGAGCCAATGTCCTCTTCCGTGGTCCTTATGTCGAGCAAGCGGAACTCCACATTGCGGATCTCGTTTGCCGCCGCTTCGCGGCGCGCGATGTCCAGTTGCGTCTCATCGATGTCCGCGCCGACGACCTTGCCGCGCGGGCCTACGCGCCTGGCCAATTCCAAGGTGACGTCACCCCCGCCGCAGCCAATATCGAAGCACAGCTGCCCGTCTTTGAGACCGAAGCGATCAAACAATGACGCCGTGCTCGCGTACATGATGCGGGAGAGTATCCTTAGGCGCTCCCTGCCAGCGGCGCCTCCGCGAATGACGTAATCCTTACCCTGCACCATAACGGTCTCCACTGGAGGACGGACCCGACGGCCGCAAATTTTTGGAGCCGGGTCGAGAGCGCTACGGAACATCGGCTCTATGGTCCGGCCCGACGCCGGAACCGTGAAAGAAATTTATGCGCTCTCAAACATCCAGCACCAGCCGCGCGGGGTCCTCCAGCGCTTCCTTGACCCGGACCAAAAAGGTCACCGCCTCCTTGCCATCGACGATGCGGTGATCGTAGGTGAGCGCGAGGTACATCATCGGCCGGACCTCGATCTTGCCCGCGACCGCCACCGGCCGCTCTTGAATTTTGTGCATCCCCAAAATGCCCGATTGCGGCACGTTGAGGATCGGCGTCGACATCAGCGAGCCATAGACCCCGCCGTTGGTGATGGTGAAGGTTCCGCCCTGCATCTCCTCGATTTTGAGTTCTCCCGCCCGCGCGCGCTTGCCAAGCTCGGCGATCGTCTTCTCGATGCCGGCGAGGTCGAGCCTATCGCAATTGCGCACGACCGGCACGACCAGGCCCTTGTCCGTGCCGACGGCGACGCCGAGGTGATAGTAATTTTTGTAGATGATATCGGCGCCGTCGATCTCGGCGTTGACGGAGGGCACCTCCCTTAGCGCGCCGGCACACGCCTTCACGAAAAACCCCATGAAGCCGAGTTTTACGCCATGCTTCTGTTCGAACGCGTCCTTGTAACGTGCGCGCACGGCCATGACTTTGGTCATGTCGGCCTCGTTGAAGGTCGTCAGCATGGCGGCGGTATTCTGCGCGTCCTTGAGCCGCCGCGCGATGGTCTGGCGCAGCCGCGTCATCGGCACACGCTCCTCGCGATCCCCCTCTGAGGCGGGAGCCGGAAGCGGCGCAGCGGACGCGGGGGCCGGGGGCTTCCCGATGAAATCGAGAACATCTCCTTTGAGGACCTGGCCGCGCTTGCCGGACCCCGCCACGGCGATCGGATCGAGGTCATGATCGGCGGCGAGCTTGGCGGCGGCGGGCGACGCCGGCATTACGGGCTGCGTGGGCGCCGCCGGACTTGCGGGCTCCACCGGTGCGGCTGGCGGCGGCTTGGCTCCGGCCTTGGGAGGCGCGGCCGCCGCGGCGTCCCCGATCTGGCCGAGCAAAGCCCCGGCGCTAACCGTCTCGCCATCCTTGGCGACGATTTCAGCCAGGACCCCGGACGCCGGCGCGTTGACTTCGAGCGTTACCTTGTCGGTTTCAAGTTCGACGACGGGTTCGTCCGCCTTGACCGGCTCGCCGGCCTTCTTGAACCACCGTCCGATTGTTGCCTCAGTGACCGATTCGCCCAAGACCGGCACGCGGATTTCAGTTGCCATTTGTCCCGCCCAAAGCCTTCCGGCTTTCTCTGGTGTGCGTCAAATCGAAAACGAAATGCCCCGCCGTTCAAGCCGCGAAGATGTCGTCCATGAAGGTTTCGAGTTGAGCCAAATGTTTCGACATAAGCCCGGTCGCGGTGGAGGCCGCCGCGGGTCTGCCGGCATAACGCGGCCGCTTGGTTTTGCCGCCCGCCTGGCTAAGCACCCACTCAAGGTAAGGATCGACAAAATTCCAGGCGCCCATGTTCTTTGGCTCCTCCTGGCACCAGAAGATATCGGCCTGTTTGAACCGCGACAAGGTCGCGACAAGGGCCTTCAACGGGAACGGATAAAGCTGTTCGACACGCAGGAGATAGACATCGTCGATTGCTCGTTTCTCGCGCTCTTCGAGAAGATCGTAATAGACTTTCCCGGAACATAAGACCACCCTGCGCATCCTAGTATCTTCCACCAGGGCGATCGTCCCGCCCGGCGCCTGTTCCGCATCATCCAGCAAAAGACGATGGAAGGAGGCGCCGATAGCAAACGCGTCGAGCTTCGAGATCGCGCGCTTGTGGCGCAAGAGCGATTTTGGCGTCATTAGGATGAGCGGTTTGCGTATGTCGCGCTTCAATTGACGCCGTAGGATGTGAAAATAATTGGCGGGCGTCGTGCAATTCGCCACCTGCATATTGTCCTCGGCACACAGCTGGAGAAAGCGTTCGAGCCGCGCCGAGGAATGTTCCGGCCCCTGGCCTTCGTAGCCATGCGGCAGGAGGCAGACGAGACCCGACATGCGCAGCCACTTGCGTTCGCCGGATGAAACGAATTGATCGAACAAGACCTGCGCGCCATTGGCGAAATCGCCAAACTGAGCTTCCCAAACGGTCAACGCGTTGGGTTCGGATAGCGAATAGCCATATTCGAAGCCAAGCACGGCCTCTTCCGATAACATTGAGTTGATGACCTCGAAATGCGCCTGTTCGTCGCGGACATTGTTCAAGGGGATGTAGCGGGCTTCCGTCTCCTGGTCGATTAACGCGGCATGGCGTTGCGAAAAAGTGCCGCGCTCGGTGTCCTGGCCAGAAAGGCGCACCGGATAGCCCTCGTCGACAAGCGTCGCGAAAGCGAGCGCCTCACCCATTGCCCAGTCGATGCCCTCGCCGGTTTCGACCATCTTGCGCCGATTGTCGAGCAGACGCCGGATCGTGCGGTGGACGTTGAATCCTTTGGGAACCGACGTAATGCGATGACCGATCTCGGTGAGCCGCGCGCGGTCGACGCCGGTGCGGCCACGGCGATCGTCCTCGATTCCGGCCTCCGCCGGCCTAAGACCCGCCCAGCGGCCGTCGAGCCAATCGGCCTTCTCGGGCTTGAAGGATTTGCTGGCTTCGAGCGCGGTTTCGAGATGGTGGCGCCAATTCGCTTGCAGTTTCGCGACCTCGCCATCGGTCAACACCCCCTCGGCAACGAGTTTCGCAGTGTAGATTTGGAGCGTCGTCTTGTGCGAATGGATTGCCTTGTACATGACCGGCTGGGTGAAGGCGGGCTCGTCGCCTTCGTTGTGGCCGAACCGGCGATAGCAAAACATGTCGATAACCACCGGCTTATGGAATTTTTGCCGGAATTCGGTCGCGACCTTCGCGGCATAGACGACGGCTTCGGGATCGTCGCCGTTGACGTGAAAGATCGGTGCCCCGATCATCTTCGCGGTATCCGACGGATAGGGCGACGATCGCGAATAGCGTGGCGAGGTGGTGAAGCCGATCTGATTATTGATGATGAAGTGAATCGACCCTCCGGTTCGGTATCCCTTGAGCCCGGAAAGACCGAAACATTCGGCGATCACACCCTGACCCGCGAACGACGCGTCGCCATGAATGAGGAGAGGCAGCACTTTCGTGCGTTCGACGACATCATGCAGTTGATCTTGCTTGGCGCGCACCTTGCCGAGGACGACAGGATCGACGATCTCGAGATGAGACGGGTTCGCGGTCAGCGAAAGGTGGACCCTGTTGTTGTCGAAGTCGCGGTCGGATGAGGCGCCAAGATGATATTTGACATCGCCGGACCCTGCGACGGCGTCGGGCGTGAAGGAGCCGCCCTTGAATTCATTGAAAATCGCCCGGTGCGGCTTCCCCATGACCTGAGAAAGGACATTGAGGCGGCCACGGTGCGCCATGCCAAGCACGATGTCCTGGACGCCTAAGGCGCCGCCGCGCTTGATAATTTGCTCGAGCGCCGGAATCATGGCTTCGCCGCCGTCCAGACCAAAACGCTTCGTGCCCGTGTATTTGGTGTCGAGGAACTGCTCGAATCCCTCCGCCTCGACAAGCTTGTTGAGAATCGCGCGCTTGCCTTCCTTGGTGAACGTAATTTCCTTGCCGGGCCCTTCGATCCGCCGCTGCAGCCAAGCCTTTTCCGCCGGGTCGGAGATATGCATGAATTCGAATCCGATGGTGCCGCAATAGGTGCGGCGCAGGATCATCAGCATTTCGGGAATGGTCGCGAATTGAAGCCCTAAAACGCCGTCGATGAAGATATTCCGATGGTAGTCCGCTTCCGTGAACCCATAGGTGGCCGGATGCAGCTCCTCGTGATCTTTCGGGGGCTCGATGCCAAGCGGATCGAGATTGGCATGGAGATGACCGCGTATGCGATAGGCACGGATCATCATCAGCGCTCGCACCGAATCGCGGGTCGCGCGTTGGAGCTCGCTGGTGGACAACAGAGCACCCTTGCCGGCTTTCGCCTCGAGCTTGGCGCTGATCGAGGTCTCCGATTCCGCCCAATTGCCGTCGAGCGCCGAAACAAGTTCGCCGTCGGCCGCGGCCGGCCGGCCGGGCCGCTTCCAGCGGGGCCCTTGCGCGGTCTTCGCGATCGTCTCCCTGGCGTCGTTCACCTGCGTGAAGAACTCCCGCCACGAGAGGTCAAGAGAGGCAGGATCGCGCAGATAGCTATCCTGGAGTTGTTCGACATACGCGGCGTTGCCGCCATCAAGAAACGACGTTCGGGCGAATGCGGAATTGGAGGCCGAGCGGCTGCCTGCCCCGCCGCCCGAGCCATTGGCATTTCCATTCGTATCCCGACGCGCCATCGTCATCTCCTTCGGGCCGAACTCCTTAAGCCCAAGTCTTAAGCCCAAGCCCAAGGCCTTAAGCCCAACCGCCCACTTCGTTCAAACCCGCTTTTCCCAAGTTCGCATGGTTGGGCGGACGAAAATATGCCTGGTTCCAGAATCGACCTCACCGTTGCCCTTTGCCGCGAGGGCGGGCATTGCATTCGGTCCCATCAAAAGCCCAAGCCTGGCAAATCGGCGGTTGCCTGAACCTTGTCCGCTTACATGCGGATGCCCATCGCTTTTCTCAAGATCTGGCTCATCCGCACAGCACACCGGCAAGGGTTTTGCCGAGCCTCGCGGGCGACGGCGATACGCGAATGCCGGCCGCTTCCATCGCGGCAATTTTGTGTTCGGCGCCCCCCTTGCTGCCGGCGACGATCGCGCCGGCATGACCCATGCGCCGGCCGGGCGGCGCGGTGCGGCCTGCGATAAAGCCGACGACCGGCTTCTTGCGGCCACGCTTCGTCTCGCCGGCGATGAATTGCGCGGCGTCTTCTTCGGACGAGCCGCCAATCTCGCCGATCATGACAATGGATTTGGTGGCGTCATCGGCCAGGAACAATTCCAAGATCTCGATGAAGTCGGCGCCCTTGACCGGATCGCCGCCGATGCCGACGGCAGTCGTCTGGCCGAGCCCTTCCCGCGTGGTTTGATACACGGCCTCGTAAGTCAAGGTTCCCGAGCGCGAGACAATTCCGACCGAGCCGGCTTTGAAGATATTGCCCGGCATG
>DATARJ010000076.1:0-2340 GCA_036264205.1 Methylocella sp. | reverse complement strand
GGCTGAAGCGCGACCTTGTCATGAGGAAATTCAGAAAGAACGCCAAGCACGGGGCTCCTGCCCGCAAGGATGGCGCAGCCAAGGAACGCGCGGCCTCCAGCACCGGGGCCTAACCCGCTTCGCCCCGCCGCGAGATTGGCGCGCCCTTCGATCCCCGAACTCCTGGCCCGAGGATTCAAAACCAACCGCCAAAGGAGCTTGTCGCCATGAATCCAGTAAGTCGAGACTTCGCCCTCGATCCTCAAGATTTGGCGCGATTAGGGGTCTCTAGAGCAACCGCGGGCGATGTTGAAGGGATTGTCGCCTTGTATGAACGGGACGCTGCGCTCTTCTGAGGAGACGGACGGATTGCAGTTGGCACAGACAAGCTTTCATGGACTGAGGAGGCCAAATGATTGACCACACTGGCATTGGAGTCGCGGACGTCGGCCGTTCCGCCACCTTCTACGACGCGGCTTTGGAAGCGCTTGGCATGCGCCGAGTGATGCAGATTCCCGATAACGTGGGGACCGACGGCGTCGGCTACGGTGTCGACTATCCCGTCTTCTGGATCGATCGATACCACCCACACTCCGTCAAACAGCATACCGCTTTTGCAGCCAAAAGTAGGGCTGAAGTCGATTCATTCCACGCCGCCGCTCTCAAGGCAGGCGGGACTGAAAACGGGAGGCCCGGCCTGCGCAGGCCGAATTACTACGCCGCATTTGTGCTCGATCCAGATGGTAACAACATGGAGGCGGTTTTCCGTGGCGACTAATGCGTCAACTCCAAAAGTCGAAGCGGCTGGTGCATAAATCACGAATTATGCAAGAAAATTAGACCGTTGATATCAAAAGCATATTTTGTTGCATAAGCGTGATTCGAAATTGGAAGCGGTGTCAGGGCAGAGTATCATTCATTTCAGCTTAAGCTTGATTTTTCAGCGGTGCCCGGTTTCATCACTCGCGCCCCAGAAAATCCCAACGGACGGATTGCAGTTGGTACAGACGCTATTCGCAAGTTCTATACTGACCTGCTGGCGACTGGGCGAACATTCGAACTCGGAGAGTTGCGGCCTGCGATGCTTCGTGAGAACTTGGCGCTCACGCGCCTTCCAACTGGAATCGTCACGAGATAGGACGGAAGCAGATCGACGGCACGTGGACGTGGGTGATGCCCTCGATCGGTGTCTGACCGTCATTATGTTCAACCGCCTTCTTTGGCGCCCGCTTTACGGCCTCGCCGAAGGGCACTTGCGGCTCGATTGAGGTGATCATGCAAGACAACAATGCGCGGATTTCTTTCGCGGGCAAGAAATCCTTGCTTGAACTCAAGAATATCTCTCAGCGCTACCAGACCGGATCGGGCGAGCTTGGGCCGGCGGTCCTCGACGATATCTCGCTCGATCTGAAAGAGGACGAAATCGTCGGCTTGCTCGGACGTTCCGGCTGCGGCAAATCCTCGCTCCTGCGGATCGCCTCCGGGCTTATTTTCCCCTTCGCCGGCGAGGTGAGCTATCTTGGCCGGCCGGTGCGCGGTCCGGTCGATGGCGTCGCTATGGTGTTTCAGAGTTTTGCGCTGTTTCCTTGGCTGACCGTACTCGCCAATGTCGAGCTCGGTCTCAGGGCAAAGCAGATCGCCAGAGACGAAGCGCGCCGGCGCGCGTTGAAAGCGATCGACCTAATCGGGCTCGACGGTTTCGAGTCCGCCTTCCCGAAGGAGCTCTCCGGCGGTATGCGCCAGCGCGTCGGCTTTGCGAGGGCACTTGTCGTCCACCCCAATATTCTTTTGATGGACGAGCCTTTTTCGGCGCTCGACGTGCTCACCGCGGAAACTCTGCGCACCGACCTTCTCGACCTCTGGGTCGAGGGACGCATGCCGATCAAGAGCATCCTCATGGTCACCCACAATATCGAGGAGGCGGTGCTGATGTGCGACCGCATCATCGTGCTGTCGAGCAATCCCGGCAGGATCGCCGCCGAAATTCACGTCAGGCTGCAGCATCCGCGCGACCGGCTCAGTCCCGAATTCCGCCAATTGGTGGACAAGATCTACGCGCTCATGACGAAGCGGCCGGAACCGGTCGCGCCGGGCCGCGAGGGAGGGTTCCCCGGGCTCGGCTTTGGCATGGCTTTGCCGCGCGTTTCGACCAATACACTCGCCGGTATGATCGAGGAAATCGCCGCCGAACCCTATTTGGGCCGCGCCGATCTTCCGGCGCTCGCCGACAGCCTGCAAATGGAAGTCGACGAACTTTTCCCGGTGGCCGAAACCTTGCAATTGCTGCGCTTCGCCGAGATCGAGGAAGGCGACATCAAATTGACGCCGGCCGGACACCGCTTCGCCGAGGCGGATGTCGAT
>DATARJ010000135.1:0-3845 GCA_036264205.1 Methylocella sp. | reverse complement strand
AACCTGATTGATAGAAGATCCCGATAAGATTACAAGACCATTTTATTGATCTTTCGCTGCCAAAGGCTCATATTTCAAAAGGATGCAAAATTGGGAAAACGCATGCCCTCCGCCTGGAACGCCGAGCGCGCCAAGGAGATTATCGCCGAACATGCCGGGCTCGAGGGCCCCATGCTTCCGATCCTGCACGCCTTGCAGGAAGAGTTCGGTTGTGTCAGCGCCGCCGCCGTGCCCTTGATTGCCGAGGCGCTTAATCTTACTCGCGCGGAAGTGCATGGCGTCGTGACATTCTATCACGATTTTCGTGGTGAACCTTGCGCGTCGCACCTTTTGCAGCTTTGCCGTGCAGAAGCCTGCCAGAGCATGGGCAGCGAAGATTTGGCTGCGGCCATTCTGGCCAAACTCGGCGTCGGCTGGCATGGCACGACCCGCGATGGCGAACTGACGGTCGAGCCGGTCTATTGCCTTGGCCTTTGCGCAACGTCGCCCTCGGCTCTTCTCGATGGCGAACCCCTTGGACGCTTGAACCTGGACAAAATCACCGAGGCTCTCGGAGAGGTGCGCACTGCGTGACGCGTATTTTCGTTCCGAAGGATGCCGCCGCGCTCGCGGTTGGCGCCGACAAGGTCGCGGCGAGGATCGTGGCCGAGGCGCACGCCCGCGCTCTTCCGGTCGAGATCATCCGCACCGGCTCGCGCGGGATGTTTTTTCTAGAGCCCTTGATCGAGGTCGAGACGGCCCACGGGCGCATCGGTTATGGCCCGGTTTCGGCTTCGGACATTGCTTCCCTCTTCGACTCCGGCCTGATGTCCGGCGCTGCGCATTCGCTCCGGATCGGCAAGCCGGAGGAGCATCCGTTTCTGGCGGGCCAGACGCGTGTCACCTTTGCCCGCTGTGGCATCGTCGATCCGCTCTCACTTTCCGATTACGCTGCGCATGACGGCTGGAAGGGGCTCAAACGCGCTCTCGAGATCGAGCCTGCCGCGATCGTCGCCGAAGTGACGAAGTCCGGGCTTCGCGGCCGCGGCGGTGCCGGTTTCCCGACCGGAATCAAATGGAAGACTGTCGCCGACACGTCTGCGGACCGCAAATATGTCGTCTGCAACGCCGACGAAGGCGACAGCGGCACGTTCGCCGACCGCATGATCATGGAGGGCGATCCTTTCGCGCTGATCGAAGGCATGACGATTTGCGGCATCGGTGTCGGCGCGACGAAGGGCTATGTCTATTGCCGGTCGGAGTATCCGCATGCCGGTAAAACTTTTTCGGAGGCCCTTCGAGTCGCGCGGGAAGCGAGTTACCTCGGCCCCAACATCCAAGGCTCGGGACATGCCTTCGAGCTTGAATTGCGGATGGGCGCCGGTGCCTATATATGCGGCGAGGAAACGTCCCTCCTCGAAAGCCTCGAAGGCAAACGCGGCATCGTGCGGGCGAAACCGCCCTTGCCGGCGCATAAGGGGCTCTTCGCGAAGCCGACCGTCGTCAATAATGTGTTGTCCCTCGTCGCGGTGCCATCGGTCCTTGATCGCGGCGCCGATTTTTATGCCGGTTTCGGGTTTGGGCGTTCCCGCGGAACGATGCCCATCCAGATCGCCGGAAACGTCCGTTACGGCGGGCTGTACGAGACCGGCTTCGGGCTGACGCTCGGCGAAATCGTCGACGGAATCGGCGGCGGCACGCAGACCGGCCGGCCGGTGCGGGCGGTGCAATGCGGCGGCCCGCTTGGCGCCTATTTGCCGCGCTCGCTGTTCGATACGCCCTATGATTATGAGGCGCTTTCGGCGTGCGACGGGCTCCTCGGCCACGGCGGCCTCGTCGTTTTCGACGATACTGTCGACATGGCGAGGATGGCCCGGTTCGCGATGGAGTTTTGCGCGATCGAAAGTTGCGGCAAATGCACGCCTTGCCGGATCGGCGCGACCCGTGGCGTCGAGGTCATTGATCGCATCCTCGACGGCGTTAAGCCGGCGGAGAATATCGCACTCCTCGAGGACCTTTGCCATACGATGAAATTTGGTTCGCTCTGCGCGCTCGGGGGATTCGTGCCCTACCCCGTGATGAGCGCCGTTCGCCATTTTAGGGAAGATTTCATGCCGCGCGCTCTTGCCGCCGCTGAATGAGGAAGACTGCCATGTCGCTGGTTACCGAGATCGATTATGGAACTCCCGTCTCGCGCTCGGAAAAAACGGTCGCGCTCACCATCGACGGCATCGAAGTGCGGGTCCCGGAGGGCACGTCCATCATGCGGGCGGCGATGGAGGTTGGGACAAAAATCCCAAACTTTGCGCCACCGACATGATCGAAGCCTTCGGCTCCTGCCGTCTTTGCCTGGTCGAGATTCAAGGCCGCGCCGGAACCCCCGCCTCTTGCACCACCCCGGTCGCGCCGGGCATGGTGGTCCACACCCAGACCGAGCGCCTGAAAGCCCTGCGCAAGGGTGTAATGGAGCTTTATATCTCCGATCATCCGCTTGATTGCCTCACCTGCGCCGCCAACGGCAATTGCGAGTTGCAGACGGAGGCGGGCAACGTCGGGCTGCGCGATGTCCGCTACGGCTACGCGGGCGCCAACCACCTCGCCGACAAAAAAGACGAGTCGAATCCCTATTTCAGCTACGATCCGGCGAAATGCATCGTCTGCAACCGTTGCATTCGCGCGTGCGAGGAAGTCCAGGGAACCTTTGCCCTCACGATTGACGGGCGCGGTTTTGGCAGCCGGGTTTCGGCAGGACAAATGGAGCCGTTCCTCGAATCGGAGTGCGTATCCTGCGGCGCCTGCGTCCAGGCCTGCCCGACCGCCACGCTCATCGAGAAGTCGGTTATCGACATCGGCCAGGCGGAACATTCGGCGGTAACGACCTGCGGCTATTGCGGCGTCGGCTGCAGCTTCAAGGCCGAGATGCGGGGCGAGGAACTCGTCCGCATGGTTCCCTATAAGGACGGCAAGGCGAACCACGGCCATTCCTGCGTCAAGGGCCGCTTCGCCTGGGGCTATGCGACCCACAGGGATCGCATTCTAAAGCCGATGATCCGCGCCAAGGTTTCAGATCCGTGGCGGGAAGTCTCCTGGGACGAAGCCTTCGCCCATGCGGCGTCCGAATTCAAACGCATCCAGGCGAAGCACGGCAGGAACTCGGTCGGAGCTATCACATCCTCGCGCTGCACCAATGAGGAGACCTATCTCATCCAAAAACTCGTCCGCGCCGGTTTCGGCAACAATAATGTCGATACTTGCGCCCGTGTCTGCCATTCGCCGACCGGCTATGGCCTCGGGACGGCGTTTGGCACGTCGGCCGGGACCCAGAATTTCGACTCAGTCGACGAATCAGATGTCATCATGATTATCGGCGCGAACCCGACCGACGGGCATCCGGTATTTGCCTCGCGCATGAAAAAGCGGCTGCGGAAAGGCGCGAAATTGATCGTTGTCGACCCCCGCCGCATCGATCTCGTGCGCATGCCGCGTGTCGAAGCCGATTATCACCTTCCGCTGCAGCCTGGCACCAATGTCGCGGTCTTGACCGCGCTTGCCCACGTCATCGTCGCCGAAGGGCTCGTCAACGAGGATTTCGTGCGCGAACGCTGCGACCCGGCGGAATTCCAGGAATGGGCAGAATTTGTTTCGGCTGAGCGCAACAGCCCGGAAGCGGTCGAAAAAGTCTCCGGCGTTCCGGCCGACATTATCCGCAAGGCCGCGCGGCTCTATGCGACCGGCGGCAATGCGGCGATCTATTATGGGCTCGGCGTCACCGAGCACAGCCAGGGTTCGACCACGGTGCTCGCGATCGCCAATCTCGCGCTCGTGACCGGCAACCTTGGCCGGAAGGGCGTCGGCGTCAATCCCCT
>DATARJ010000125.1:0-2560 GCA_036264205.1 Methylocella sp. | reverse complement strand
CAACACGCTTGCTGAAATTATCCACCCCCGCTTTGCCATGCGCCAAGCGAGTTATGTCTGGTTATGGCGCGACTTTGACCTTCTGTAATGTCCGCTCTGCGGTCGCTATGGAATGGTAAGCGGACCTTGAGGAAGCCGTACTCAACAAGCCCGATTTACGAGTACGCGCGCTAGCAAAAGGGCCGGACGGCGCAGCGGTCACTAAATTTCCGGCGCCCCGCTTTGAATTTCCAGCATTCGGCAGCATCGCCTGGAGGCTTCATGTACCGGTGATCACCCTGCGTAATGCGACTACGCGGCAAGGGCCACTGCTGGCAAGAACGGTCTTAAAGCCAGAACTTGGTCAAACCGCTCGGTTCGAACTGTATTCAGGAATGCAAGCCATGTAACTTTCTCACCTTGCTGCGTATAATAGGTTTCCGTGGTAGCCGGAATAGTCCCGATATTTTTTCCGCGCGTTAGCGGGTCCGTCCAGATCCGCGAAGCGCTTACCGTCGAAAATCGCGCTTGAGGCGCTCCCTCCGCCTCTGCAAATGGTCTTCAATCTTGGGGTGAGCTTCAACGCTTTGTTCAGGCTAACCAAAAAGCCAGTTGTGACGGCAATTACCCGCTTGAAACTTTTTGGCCTAAGCTCCCGTAATGAGCTTATCGCCCTAGAAAGTCAGGGCTTGGTTATGCGTCATAAAAAGCTATTGAGGAATTAAAATGAACTTTTTCGACATGAATTCAGAGGTCTGCAATCTGCGCGCCGAGGAGGAGGCTGTTCTTGCGTCGTTCACCTGGCGCCTGATCGAGATCGCCGCCGTCGCGGGAGCGCGTGAATCGGGGACTTCTCCAGCCGCCGCACTAAATGCGATGCGCCTGCCCGCGATCGCACTCGACAAACACGGGTTTGTGGCCGAGGTGAACGCCGCGGCCGAGGCCATTTTCGACGACGATGTCAAGCTCAAGGACCGGCGTCTTTTCGTTCGCGACCCCAAAGCCAGAGCGCTCCTGAAAGAAGCCGTCGATCAGCTGAAAACTTCGCTCCCTCTCGACCCGTTGGCTACCGCCCCGATCATTGTTCAGCGTCAGGACAAATTGCCGGTCCTCGTGCGAACTTGGCGTTTCGACGGCGCGACGCGCTTGCCCGCGCGGGAAGTGTGCGTTCTTTTGACGCTAAATGTCTTGGAGCCGAAACCAGGGCTACCCGCGGCGATCCCTGCCAAGCCATTCCGCGTTACCCCTTCGGAGGCGAAACTTGCCTGCGTCATCGCACGCGGAATCGCGGCGCGAGAATTGAAAATTTCACGGGAGACCGCGCGCAATCAGTTGAAATCGGTCTTTGCCAAGACCGACACACATCGCCAAAGCGAACTTGTCGCGCAGCTTTGGCAGGTCGAATGACGGGCGGGCGTGAGAGCGGGCGTGGCGGCATGCAGGCGTCCCACGAAAGATACAAGCCCGCGCGCCTCATCGATGCGCGGCGACGCGCTACTTCTGGATCGGCGATACAGTCGGGATAATCACGATCATTCCGGCGGCGACATCAGCGTTCGCCTTTTTGTCGAAGGCGCGCTGGCGCAGGTCGGGCTATGCGTTGGTCAGCTGCTCCGTCTTCATCGTTCTCGATGACGAGGCACTTCCCCTTGCCGGTGCGTCGCAGCTTCGCCTCGATCGACACGACAATGGGATCGAGATCGGGCCGTGGAATCTTACCGCAATAAGACGCAAGTCCTTCTATAAAGATAGCCAAGCACCGGTCATAGGCTCCCGGCTGTTCACTCTCACGAGGCCCTGCGATATTCAAAGATTGCAGGTCTTCGCCGAACCAAATCGGCGCACAAATCGCTTATTCTTGGCTAATATGTCAATGTCCTCTCCGGCGTTCACATCTGACAGGCACACAACGATCGGCGACACTCTTGCGCCAGTTTCCGCCCTCTCGGATCGTCTGCCTGACGGAGGAGACGGTCGAAACACTTTACCTTCTCGGTGAGCAGGACCGCATCGTCGGGGTATCAGGTTATGCCGTGCGGCCGCCGCAGGTCCGGCGCGAGAAGCCGCGCGTTTCGGCCTTCACCTCGGCCGATATTCCGAAGATCCGCGCGCTCGAGCCGGACCTCGTGCTCACCTTCTCCGATCTCCAGGCGGAGATTGTGGCAGAGCTGATCCGCGCGGGCATTGCCGTCCATGCTTTCAATCAGCGCGATATCGCCGGCATTCTTGCGATGATCCGCACCGTCGGCGCTTTGGTCGGAGCGGTAGAAAAGGCGGAAAGGCTTGCCCGGAGCTATGAAGCTCGCCTCGGCGAGGTGGCGACGTTGGTTCGTGGGCGGCCAAAGCCGAAGGTATATTTCGAGGAATGGGACGATCCGCTCATCAGCGGCATCGGGTGGGTCTCGGAACTCGTCGAGATCGCCGGTGGCGAGGATGTGTTTCCCGAATTGAGAAAACAGAAGGCCGCCAAAGACCGAATCGTTTCGCCACAAGATGTGATCGTGGCGGCGCCCGACGTCATTCTCGCCTCTTGGTGCGGCAAGAAGGTCGTTCCGGACAAGATCCGGCAACGGCCCGGCTG
>DATARJ010000104.1:0-2860 GCA_036264205.1 Methylocella sp. | reverse complement strand
CCGTCGGTCCGCCCTTCTTCAATCTGACTTTCGTGCCTTTGTTCATTCCGCTGTTTATTCTGATGCCGTTTGGCCAGTTGCTGCCATGGAAACGCGGCGATCTCGCCGGCGTCGCGCAAAGGCTCGCCGCGGCGTTCGGGGCGGGGCTCATTTTCATGGCGGTTCTTGCGGCATGGCGCGGCGGCCCCGCCGTCAGCGTAATCCTGTCCGGGATCGCGGTTTATGTGATCCTTGGTTCTTTCGTCGATCTCGGCAGGCGACTGTTCGGCGGCGGCGTCTCCGCTGACATGGTGAGCCAACGTGCGCGCGGCTTGCCGCGCCATGCGTTCGGTACGGCTTTCGCGCATGCCGGGCTCGGGGTGACGCTGCTCGGCCTTGCCGCGACCGGCTGGGGCGCCGAGACGATCGCGGCGTTGAAGCCCGGAGACGCGGTCGAAATCGGCCCTTACGAACTGACCTTCGAGAGCGTCGTGCCGCGCAATGGCCCGAATTATTCCGAACTCGCCGGGCGCACGACGATCCGCGCCAAAGGGGTGGTGGTAGCCACAATCGAACCCGCGACGCGCTTCTATCCGGTACGCGAGATGAATAGATCTGAGGCGGGTATCGCAACCCTTGGCCTTGGCCAAGTCTATATGAGCATCGCCGATGTCGCGGCCAATGGCGCCGTCAACGTGAAGGTTTTCTGGAAGCCGCTTGTCGCCTTGATCTGGATCGGCGCCTTGGTCATGGCTTTCGGCGGATGCTTGTCGCTCAGCGACCGGACCTTTAGGGTCGGCATCGCGCGTCGCGCCCGCAAGGCGCAAGCAGCGAGCCCGCAACCGGCGGAATGAATTCGATGATGGTCGCGCGTGCTGCCGCTCTGGCTTGTCTGCTTTTGTTGGCGCCGCTTGCCGCTAGGGCGGTTCAGCCCGACGAAATCATGACGGACCCGAGGCTCGAAGCAAGAGCTCGCGCGCTTTCCGCGCAATTGCGATGCCTGGTTTGCCAGAACGAGTCGATCGACGAATCCCATGCCGACCTTGCCCGCGATCTGCGCGTCCTAGTCCGCGAACGGCTCCAGGCCGGCGACAGCGACGATCAGATTCGCGCCTTCCTGGTCCGCCGCTATGGCGATTTCATATTGCTGAAGCCGCCCTTCAAGCTTGAAACCTGGCTGCTTTGGGGCGCGCCCTTCCTTATCCTCCTTGCGGGCGGCTGCATCATTCTTGTTGCCCGGCGTCGGCAAAAGAGCCTCGCCCCGGCAACTAGATTGTCGGAAGCCGAACGCGCGACGCTCGAAGCCATGCTCGGCGGGGATGGACCTTAAAGGCCAACTTAAAGAGGCAGATTGAAGACGCGGCCTGGAATTAATTCGCCCTTCTCGACCGCGCCGACGGCGATGACCACGCCGCAACAGGCGGCATAGGCGAAGCCATCAAATGGCGCGTCGTGGCCGCGCAGAAGGATGGACTGGCCGCGCCGGAGTTTAGCGGCCGAGTCCCGATCAACCATGACGCGCGGCAACGCCATGAGGCCCGCCTCGACGCGGCGCAAGGCCTGCGCGCGGGAGGCGTCATCGTCTAAATCCGGCAAAATTACTGCGTCCGTTTCGTAGAATGGCCCGACTCGCGTGCGCCGCAATGCGCTGACATGGCCGTAGCAGCCGAGGCTTCTGCCAAGGTCGCGGGCGATCGCCCGCACATAGGTTCCCTTGCCGCAGCGCGCTTCGAACACCGCCTCGTCACGCCCCGCGTCAATCAGATCGAGCGCGTGGATCGTCACCGCGCGCGGGGGCAAAACCGGCGCCTGGCCACCCCGCGCTAGATCGTAGGCGCGCTCGCCATTGATTTTGATTGCCGAATAGGACGGCGGCTGCTGCTGAATGGTTCCGGTAAACCGCGGCAACAGCGCGAGGATGCCGGCGACCGCGGGGCGCGCGTTTGAATGGGCGGCAACCCTGCCGTCGGAATCGCCGGTGTCCGTTTCGGCGCCCCAGCGGACCGTAAAGCGATAGATTTTTTCGCCATCTTGAACGAAAGGCACGGTCTTTGTCGCCTCGCCAAAAGCGACCGGCAAAACCCCCGTGGCGAGCGGGTCGAGCGTGCCGGCATGTCCAGCCTTCTTGGCGTTGAATATGCGCTTCAGCCGGGTTACCGCATGGGTCGAGGTCATGCCGGCCGGTTTGTCGAGCACGACCCAGCCATGAACGTCGTTTCGCGCCGATGCGCGGATCTTCATTCCGGCTTGTCCTTTTCTTTGCTCAAATCGCGTTTCACCTCGGGCAATTCGAGCAAGGCGTCGATCTTGGCCTCATATTCGAAACTCGGGTCCGCCTTGAAGCGAATTTGGGGTGCAAACCTTAGGTCTATGCGGCGAGCAATCTCGCGGCGCAAGGCTTTCTTGTGCCTGTCGAGCGCGGCGAGGACATCCGCGACCCCCGTGCCGCCGAGCGGCATGACATAAATCGTGGCGAGCCTCAAATCTGGACTCATGCGCACTTCCGGAATCGTTATCGGCTGGCTTTCGAGAACCGGATCGGCGATCGCCGAACGGATCAAAAGCTCGGCCACGGTATGGCGGATAAGCTCGGCCACGCGCAGCATCCGCTGCGAAGGCCCGCCGCCCTGCGGGTGGTGAACTCGGGACATGGTTGCGTCAGTTAGTAGGATTACTCAATCTTCGAGATGCGGTTCGCCGGCAAAACGAGATTCTCTCGACGGCGCGAACGGCCAGCGCCGTGCAAAACTTATCCAGCGCAGAAATTAGCTCACCCGAGTATACAATATTTGGCGGACGACTCGTCAATTCCTTGCTCAACCCGTATATCTATCGCAACAGCAGCGAAAGCAGCCTCCTCCTTTTCAATCGCTGCCGGGCA
>DATARJ010000067.1:0-3060 GCA_036264205.1 Methylocella sp. | reverse complement strand
CCGCACGGCAACGGGATCGGCTCTGGCCCCCCGCTTCCGGCCAGACCACATCATCAAAGGATCGAGAAGGTTCCGTTTCGCTTTACGGGGTTCGTTCCGGCCGGTAATTTTTCGCGCAAGATCGGTAATCATTTCCGCGAGTTTCCCGGCCGCCTCGACTTCGGCAATCATCTGCCCGTTGTTGGCGGCCGGGCCAAAGAGCTTCGGTGCAAAAGGAACTATCCCGCAAGGCACAAGATCGACCGCCTTGGCGAAATCATTGACGCTGATCTCCGGCCGTTTCGGAATTCCCACGCAGTTCATAATGAGCTTTGGATGCCCGTCATGCGCACGCGCCGAGCGCAGCATATCCAGCATGTTTTTTGTGTTGCGCAGATTCGCGAGATCAGGTGCTGCGACAATCACGATTTCATCGGCATTGACGAGCATGCGTCTTGCCCACGCGGTCCAAATATGTGGAATATCCAAAATGACGCAGGGCGTGGTGGCACGCAAAATATCGATCAGCGAGTCGAAGGCGGTTTCTGAAAAGTCATACATCCGATCGAGCGTCGCGGGAGCAGCTAGAATGCTCAGGTTTTCGCCGCATTTCGTTAAGAGCCGGTCGACGAGATTTTCGTCGATCCTGTCTGGCGCGAATACAGCTTCGGCGATGCCCTGCGGCGGATCTTGATTGAAGTCGAGACCCGTTGTACCGAAGCCCAAATCCATATCGACGATGACGGTTTGGGTATCAAGGTCCCGTGCGATCGAGAAACCGATGTTGTGCGCGATCGAGGATGCACCGATCCCGCCCTTGGCACCGGTTATGGCGATGATCTTGCCGACGGGCTTTGCTCCCGCGCTCGTGTAAAGATGCGAGATGGCGCGGATGAAATCGGGGACATCGAAAGGCGCGACGAGATATTCGCTGATGCCGCGCGCGATAAGCTCGCGGTAAAGAATGATGTCGTTGGTGCGCCCGACGACAACTACCTTCGTGCCGGAATCGCAGAATTCGGCAAGGGCTTCGATGTGCGAGACGAGTTCGCTACGGCTGGCGGCAGAATCGAGGACAATGACATTTGGCGTTGGAGCGTCGCGGTAGGCCTCGATCGCGCCGAGCGCCCCGCCCAAGTGCACGCTCACATGCGCCCGCCTCATCCGGCGATCGGTTGCGGCCGCCTGGATGATCCGCGAAGTTTCCGGCGATTCGCAGAACGCCTGCAGGGAGATGCGCGGCACCGGGGCAATATGTGCTGGTTCGAAGTCGGCCGGACCTTTCATCAATACGCTCCGACTTGGCTGAGCGAGGAGTTGACCAATTTCCAATTCGTGGTGGGATCCTCCCCTTTGCGGAGGCTTTCGATGGCGCGGGTGCGCATGACGGTGTCCGCCGCCGTTTCCCCTTGCGGCGCGACCAGATCGCGCGGATCGGCGACCTGTGCGGCGAACGCGGATTGATAGGCGCAGCCGAAATTCCAATAGGGTTTGTTGCTCCAGTCCACGTCGGCGCCGCTGCCAATTGCAAGATCCCTTGGCCATTGACCGCACTGGTCCGCGACACTTGCCTTGAGGCCAAGAAAGCTCAACCGGACTGGCGCAACAGGGTTGGGGCCCGCCGGATAGGGAGCAACAAGGATTCGCGCATGCGCCCCCGCGCGATAAAGAGCGTTGCGGACCGGCTGCACGGGCGGTGTACCCCCGGGAAAAGCCGGCGGCATGATGGTGATGGGTCCGCGGCCGAATTTGCGATAGAGGCCGGCGAATTCACGCAGCTGCGCCGCGGAATGGCGATCGAACCGGCCGGTCTCTGGCTCGACAAGGATTTCGAGGGTTCGAGGTCTCTCGGCAAGCACGATCGGATGCCGGACCCGGTAATCATCCTGCGGGATGGAGGATACAACCATGCGCTCCGTCGTGCCACAACCGGTGAGCGGAAGCAGCAAGCAAAGGGGGAGAAGATTTCGCGCCCAAGCAACGGTTGGGAAAGCGAATTTTCGGGCGGAGCGCGCGGAATGGATCATCACTGACATTGGATGCTGAGCTTTCTCGTTTCGCGTGCCTTGGCCTCAATCCTGGATGAAGCCGACCGGCCCCTTGTAATCCTTGATCGCCTCCGGATTTCCGGGAGCGGCGTAGAGCCGATTGACTCGCCCGAGCAGCCAGGCTTGCGGATCGCTCGCATCGGCGAAACCATCGGTCGGCTTTGCGATTTCATCAGGTTTCACGGGCTTGATGATATAGGGGGTCACGATGATCATGAGTTCGGTTTCCTGCTTCTTGTAGTCGTTCGAGCGAAACAGCGCGCCGAGAATCGGCAAGTCGAGGAGGCCTGGAAGACCGTTGATGACTTGCTGCGATCTGGTCTGGAGAAGTCCCGCGGAGGCGATGGAGCCGCCCGAAGGAATCTCGACACTCGTCTCGTTCTTGCGGGTGAGAAATGAAGGGACGGGCGTGCCAGAGATGATAAAGGAGTTTTGCGGATCTATTTCGGTCACTTCGGTCGCAAGATGAAGCAGGATGCGGCCCTCGGCCAGAACCACGGGGGTAAACCGCAAAGTGACGCCAAAAGGCTTGAACTCGGTGCCGATTTGGCAACCTCCAGCGACAGTGCAGCTGGGCGCGGTTGGAACCGGTATTTCGCCACCGACGGTGAGCTTCGCACTCTCGCCAGAAACCGCGGAAACCGTGGGCTCGGCGAGGATGCGCGAAACGCCATAGCGCTCGAAGGCTTGCAAGGTGGCGCTCAAAGTGTTGGCAGGATTATGCGCCGTCAGCGCTGTCGTCGTGGCATTTCGCGGATACCCAATGGCACCTCCCGCGTCCGCGATCACGCCGTTTATCGCGAACGGGTTAAATTGGGTGAAAGAGCCCCAGCTGAAGGTCGCCGAGCTTGTGGTGATGCCGAGTTGCTTGGCGATATCGCGTTGTATCTCCGCCACGGTGACCTTCAACATCACCTGATCGCGGGCCCGTATGGTGAGCACATTGACCACCCGGCCATCCGTGCTCGTGCCCTGTGCCCCCGGGGCGCCCGGCGCGGCGGGTGGACCCCCGCCATAGGCCCGCTGCGCGAAG
>DATARJ010000052.1:0-2993 GCA_036264205.1 Methylocella sp. | reverse complement strand
GGATTAAATGGCCGGTTTCAAAAAATCGACCGGGGCTTCGGCAGCGCCCTAGTAGCGCCGTTAGTGTTGCGGCACTAGCTTAAGCGCGTGGCCAATATGGAACCGGGCGCGCCGTCGTCGACCGCCATCCCAGTTCAAGGGCAAGAACTCACGGTACTCCTTGATTCAACGCAGCAATCCGGCTGTTGCACAACTTTTCACTTCTGGCGGGGTATCGTAACAGGCGTTAGGCAGGCTTGGCCCTTTGAATCTGACCGGGTCGCGCCGTCCGCGATCCAAGGCAAGCCATGCCAGGCAAAACCCGACCGTGAGCAGACATGTGCGCGGTATCGTTTTGACCTTAGCCAGTATTATTTGTTGTCTCTTTGCCGCCGGCACACGCGGCGAGCCTATCAAGTTTTTGCGTGCGCCAAAAGCACATCGAGATAGGCGCCGGGGCTGTGGCTGCGTGCGAAATCCTGGGCGCGCTCCGCCGCGCGCGCCTTACAAGCCGGGAGACGCGGCATGAGCCGAGCGATGGCGGCGGCCAGCGCCTCGCTTGTGTGCGGCGCAAAAACCTCGCCTTCCACTTGATTATTCTCGACGCTGGTTCCGGCAAACGTGCCTCTTGATGCGACGACGGGACGTCCGGCGGCAACCGATTCAGTAAAAATGCCTGAGGCTCGCATGCCAAAAGTGACCGGGTCATGGGGCAGCAACACCACGTCCGCCCGGCTGGTCCAGGCCGCGTAATCCTCGCTTGAAAGTACCCCCTCCAGGAGGCGCACACCTTGCAACGCGCGCAAGGCGGCTTCCGCTTCGCTCGTCTGTTTTGTCCAGCCGCTATTATGAATCTGGACGATGAACTCGGCGTCGGCCCCGTCACGCTGGCAAAGCTCGATCGCCCTGGGCAAGAGGTGAAAACCCTTTTCGTACCTCGAATCACCGAAGAATCCCACGCGAACAGGGCCGTTCAGTGTTCGTCGCGGTCCCGAAGCGTCAAAAGGGATCGGCAAAATGTGCGTCTGGATGCCAAAGTCCTTGCGATATAATGTCCGCATGGCTTCGTTTTCCACAGTAAAGAAGAGAGAGCGGCCGATCAGGGGCGCCGCCAGCTTGAACGCGGCGCGGTAATATTTTTCCCCACGCGCCGAAACTGCCCCCCAGGACAGCCAGCTTGGCGGAAGCATCAAATTGCAGACGACGCAGGGCACCTGGTCGCGCGGCCTAGCGCGCAAGAAGCGAACCAGCCCCAAAATCTGGTTTTGCGTAATCGTCATTACAACTACGAGATTGTCCTCCTGCCAAACGTCCGCCGGCAGCGCTTCGAGATCCTGCTCAAAGGCTCCGTTGAGCGCCTTCCATGATTGGTATTCAGAAAAGTAGGGTGAGCCGCCGGCCGGAGCGCCACGAAAAATCGCCGCGAAGGGTCGCAGCAGCCAGGAAAACTGCACGCACTCATAAGGCGAGCGGCCGAAATGCGGGATGGCGCCGATTTCGGCGACGATCGATGTATCAAGGCCGCTCATGCCGAAAATGCGGTATCGCAATTTCCGCCACGCCAAGGCGCCGCACACCGTCTTGGCGTGCATGTAGTGATGCCCTGTCTTATTCACCAATCCGCTGTCGATGAGGATGAGTTCCAAACGCTGTCTCCTCAACCGGATGATTTTTTGGCGAACCGTGCCATCATGCGCAGGCGCCAATTTTCCGCTTTAAAGGCCTTGGTGCCGAAAATCGGCGCGATGCACATCGGCCAGCGGTTATACAGCCATGGCCCCCCGTAATAGCGAATCAGGAGACGGTAATCGAACCCCGCCCGCGCATACCTCTTTGCGACCTTGGCGCGCGTTTCGATTTCAGCGGGCGAAAGCGATGCGTCTATTTCGGCGCGATAGCGATCCATGTCCCCCGCAAGCTGGCCCGCCCGCACCCGATAACAACCCAAGATTGCATCGACGACCACGAGATCAGTGTGTCTGGCGAAACGCCGCCAGAGATCGAAATCGCCGGCGATCCGGAAATTCGGATCGACGCCGCCGGCCTTTTGCCATAATCGCGGCCGCCAGAATGTGGCTTCTTGTTCGATGCAATCGGTCGCGAAACGGCCGTCGAAAATACCGGCGGCTATGGCTTCTCGTGGGAAAGGAACGAGCGGCGGCGGCATACACATCATCGGCCCAGCTTCGCTGATAATCGTCGTCCGCCCTGTCACCCAGTCGATATCCGGGAAGTCTCTGAAAATCTCCTCGACCGTCGCGAAGGCGCCCGGTTCGAAACGGTCATCGGAGCCGATCCACGTCATCGCATCTGCATCGGCATAGGCAAAGGCGGCAAAGCCGCGATTGACTGCGTCGTAGGCGCCCCGGTCGGGGGCGCTTGCGAAAGAAAACTCGATGCCTTCGCAGAAGAGCGGAAAATCGCGCGCGAGGCGGGTTTGCCATGCCGCCAAGATCTCCAATGTCCGGTCTTTCGACCCGCCGTCCTGGACGTGATAGCGGATCGTGAAAGGCCCCTCCTGGCTCACTACGCTCAGAATCGACCGATCGAGGAATTCCTCGCCGTTGAGAACGGGCGTCACGATACTGAAATGCATTGACTTCTCGTTTGGGCGAACGTGGAAACTATGTCCAATCGTGATCTTTCCTCGACTCCAGCGTTTTATTCATGGTTCTCTCAAAAGCTCCGACAACTTTTTCAATTCGGGCCAATTAGCGAACCGCGCCAACCAACGGAAGGCCCGCCTAGAGAACAATGTCTCGATCTGTTGCCGGAGTGTCCCTCTGTCGGATGCCAACGCCTCGATCTGCTGTCGGAGTGTCCCCCTGTCGGATGCCAACGCCTCCATCTGCCGCCGTAGTGATTCTCGGTCGGACTCGGAGTGCCGCATCACCTCCGTCAGCCGCTCGATCTGCTGCCTTAGCGCCGGGCTGTACTCGGAGTCCCGCACTGCGCCCTTCGTGGCCGATTCAAGACTGTGAAGACGTTCGGCCCGTTCGGCACACGCTGCAAAG
>DATARJ010000015.1:0-4794 GCA_036264205.1 Methylocella sp. | reverse complement strand
GTTTGCGGTGATCGCCAAGGCCAGCAACACGGTGGTGGCCAGGGTCCCGGTGGGGTTTTACTTTACCGGCGTCCGTGGGATAGCCATCACCCCGGATGGGAAACACGCCTATGTGCCTAATATTACCACGAAACCTCCCATGGGTCCGCATGCCATTCTGGAGGTCTCAGTGTTTGATACCGCCAGCAACACGGTGGTGGCCTTGGTCCCGGGGCCCGGGGAAGACCAAGTAGTATTCCCCGGAGGGGTAGCCGTCACTCCGGATGGGACCCGCGCTTACGTGACGGATTTCGGCAGCTCGTTCAGCTCCCTAGGCACAGTCGCGGTGATCGCCACGAATAGCAACACGTTGGCGGCCACGATCACGGCGGGGAATTCCAATGCTTCCGAAGTAGCCATTACCCCGGATGGGAAAAGTGCCTATGTGACGGGCGGTGACAATATCGCGGTGATCGACACGGCGAGCAACACCGTGGTGGACACGATCCCGGTCGGGGCCGGGGCCGTGGGCATCATTCCGGATATCCCGTTCGCCGCCTTCAGCGCCAAGCTCGAGATCGACCTCGGCATTTCAAAAGGTTTAACCGAGGACGGCTTTAGGCTTCGATCCGACTTCACGTTAGGGAGCACGAGCAAAGGGATCAATCCTCCCGCGCAGCCGGTGACCCTCCAGGTCGGCACTTTCGCCGCGACCATCCAGCCAGGCTCCTTCAAGGGGACCGGCTTTGGGCCGTTCACTTTCCAAGGGCTGATCGATGGCGTGACCTTGGAGGTGGTGATCTACCCCACGGGGACCAAGCGATACGTCTTGGTTGCGGCGGCGCAGAACGCCCATTTGACCGGAACCGCGAACCCGGTGACGGTGAGGAATTCCATCGGCGTCGACAGCGGCACCACCTCGGTCACGGCCACCAGCACGAGCGGGCCGCTCGCGGCCGCGCATTGACCGTGACGCTGACCCTCGGCAACGGCAAAGGGGAGCGCGGCCCCGGCCGCGGCTGACTAAGCGCGCCAAGCTTCCTAAATTTGCCGCATTTCTTTGCGCGAACCGGCTCCACGCCGCTTGAAAATGCCTAAATATCTCCCAGTTCCTAAAAAGCCGCGCGGCGCTATCGGCCCCGCGCGTCTCGGGCTCGCACGGCCATAACCCATCCAGAGGCGCCGATGCCGGACCTTCCTCGATTGATCGCCTTCGACGCGGACGATCTCGCGGTGATCGCGGCAAATCTCCAGGATGCCTTGGTGCGGGTCGGCGACATAGCCTATATGCCCCGCTCGAAGCAATTTGCGATGGTCGCGGCGAGGTTCGATTGGGTGCAGGCGGCCGCGAAAAAAAGGGGACGCCCTTGCTGCGAGCGCTGCCGGACTGGCTTGCATTTCGGACGTGTTCTCAAGGCCTCGTGCCTGGGCTTTCATTGTCGAGACGAGTCGCTCGTTCTCAATCTCCTGGATATCGGGTTCAAGGAAACCGAGCCTCCCGCGGGGTTTGTGGAGTTTATCTTCTCCGCCGGCCGGGCGCTGCGGCTTGAGGTCGAATGCCTCGAGGCGGAAATCCGCGATCTTGGGTTTCGCTGGCAAGCGAAGTCGGCGCCACAGCATCCGTTTGACGACACATGGCAAAAGGCCTGACCGCCCTCGCGACGGATTGTGTGTCAAAATTGCATCAATCCAAGGCATTGCTTGAACGAAAGGGCAGTCCGGCTTGCTCCGGGCCGCAGCTCATGCGATAAAGCTTGCGATCCTTCTCGACATAACGGACAGCCAAAATGATCCTCCGGAAATTTGGTGCGGCGGGTGTGTGCCTGGGCATGATGGTGTCGCCGGTTCCCTCGCAGGCGAGGCCGGTCGGGACCATCGATGGAATGCCCTTTTTTGGTCTCCCCTATCCCTACGGATATGTCTATCATCGGCCAAGAATTGAGTGTTACGCCTTTCAACAGGTCGAAACCCCGGATGGTCCCCGGATCCTGGCAATTTGGATCTGCGACGCTCCCGTTACGGCGAAATATTGAATCGCGCGATCTTGGCGGCTCTTAAACCGTGTTCGTCCAACCGGACCCGTTCCGCCGCGGCGCGGGGTAACGCAAGAACCAGGGCAATCGTGCACGGGCCACGGCGTTGCTGACAGCAATGATCGCGCACGCGCACGGAAATAAAGCGGACTGCAACGGCGCCAGGGACCCAAGCCGCATTCTCGACGATGTTGGCTTCGTACATCTGCATGTGCACAGCTCCTATTCCCTGCGCGAGGGGGCGATGCCGGTCGCCAAGCTCGCCAGGCTTGCCCTCGCCGATGCGATGCCGGCGCTGGCGATTACCGATTCGAACAACCTCTTCGGCGCCTTGGAGTTTTCCGACAAACTGGCGAAAGAAGGGGTGCAGCCGATCATCGGTCTGCAAATTACCATCGACTTTCGAGACGGCGCGGCATGGGCGCCGCGCGGCGAGGTGGGCGTTTGCCACGCATCCATCGTGCTCTTGGCCCAGGACGCAGTCGGATATTCGAACCTGATGCACATTGCCTCGCGCGCCTGGCTCGATCCTGAACCGGGCGACGCGCCGCATGTTGAGATCGTGGGTCTCGAAGGACGAACGCAAGGGCTGATCGCGCTCACCGGCGGCCCAAGCGGCCCCCTTGACCGAGCCTTCGCCCAGGACCGGGCGGAATTGGCGTTTACCCGCGCGGCGGCGCTTGAGAAGCTGTTTCTTGGCCGGCTTTATGTCGAAATCCAGCGCCACGGGCTTGCCTCCGAACGCGCGATCGAACCGCGTCTCCTCGATCTCGCCTATCGCGCCTCACTTCCGCTTGTTGCGACAAACGAAGCGTTTTTCGCGGCGCCCTCGGACTATGAAGCGCACGATGCCTTGATTTGCATCGCGGACGGGACCGTCGTCAGCGACGGCGGGCGCCGCCAGCTTTCGCCCGAGCATCGTTTCAAGACGCGCGCGGAAATGATCGCGCTTTTTGCCAGCCTTCCGGAGGCACCCCGTAATAGCGTCGAAATCGCGTTGCGTTGCGCCTACCGGCCGCTGACACGCAAACCGATTCTGCCGCGCTTTGCTGTGAATGGCGGGATCGAACAGGAGGCACAAGAGCTCCGCGCCGAGGCGGAGACTGGACTAGCGGCGCGTCTTGCCGCGCATGGCCCGGCGCCCGGCTTCACCGCCAGTGATTATCGCGCAAGGCTTGCCTTCGAGCTCGACGTGATCGTCAAGATGAATTTCCCCGGCTATTTTTTGATCGTCGCGGATTTCATCAAATACGCCAAATCGCGGGATATTCCGGTCGGGCCGGGACGCGGGTCGGGGGCCGGGTCCTTGGTTGCCTACGCGCTGACCATCACCGATCTCGATCCGATTCGCTTCGGTCTCTTATTCGAGCGCTTCCTCAATCCGGAACGCGTTTCCATGCCGGATTTCGATATCGATTTCTGTCAGGAGAGGCGCGACGAAGTGATTGCCTATGTCCGGCGGCGCTACGGCGACGATAAGGTCGCGCAGATCATCACTTTCGGATCGTTTCTGGCGCGCGGGGTGATGCGCAATGTCGGGCGTGTCCTCGAAATGCCGCTTGGCCAGCTGGACAGATTGGCCAAGCTGGTGCCGCAGAATCCGGCGGCGCCCGTGAGCCTGAAACAAGCCATCGAGTCGGAGCCGCGCCTCAAGGAAGCCGCCGCGACCGAGCCCCGCGTGGCAAAAATGCTTCAGATCGCGCAGACGCTTGAGGGGCTTTATTCGAATGCGTCCACTCATGCGGCGGGAATTGTCATCTCCGACCGGCCGCTGGAAAAACTCGTGCCGCTTTACCGCGATCCGAAGTCGGAAATGCCGGCAACCCAGTTCAACATGAAATGGGTCGAGGCCGCGGGCCTGGTGAAATTCGATTTTTTAGGCCTCAAAACGCTGACGATCGTCGCCAACTGTCTCAAGCTTCTGAAAAGACGCGGAATCGCGATCGACCTCGCGAAAATTCCGCTGGACGACAACCAAACCTACGCGATGCTGGAACGCGGCGAAACGGTGGGCGTCTTTCAGCTTGAAAGCGCGGGCATGCGCAAGGCCCTGGTCGACATGCGCGCGGACCGCTTCGAGGACATTATCGCGCTCGTCGCCCTCTACCGGCCGGGCCCGATGGCGAATATTCCAACCTATTGCGCGGCGAAGCGCGGCGAGGAAATCCCGGACTATATCCATCCAAGGATCGCGCCGATCCTCAAGGAGACCTTTGGCGTCATCATCTATCAGGAACAGGTGATGCAAATCGCCCAGGTCCTCGCTGGATTTTCGCTCGGCGAGGCGGATCTTTTGCGTCGCGCTATGGGCAAGAAGATCAAGGCCGAGATGGCCGCGCAGCGCAATCGCTTCGTCACCGGCGCGGTCGAACACGGCCTCAATAAAGCGCGCGCGGATGAGATTTTCGACCTTCTCGCCAAATTCGCCGACTACGGTTTCAACAAGAGCCATGCCGCGGCCTATGCGCTGATCGCCTATCGGACCGCTTGGTTCAAAGCCAATTATCCGGTCGAATTCCTCGCTTCCTCGATGACGCTCGACAAAGCGAACACCGACAAGCTTGCCGAATTCTGCAACGAGGCGCGCCGGTTGAAGATTGCGGTCTTGCCGCCATCGGTGCAGACATCGGGCGCCGATTTCGAGCCCGCCGAATGCAACGGCGAGCCGGCGATCCGCTATGCACTCTCGGCGATCAAGGGCGTCGGCGAGGCGCAGGCGCGGGGGCTCGCGGCGATCAACGGCCGTGGCGAAACAGCTCGCCCAGAGAAGTCCGCAATTCGC
>DATARJ010000304.1:0-4216 GCA_036264205.1 Methylocella sp. | reverse complement strand
ACGGCGACCGAAAACCGCTCGTGCGTCTTGCCGCGCCAGTAAGGCGATCCGTTGGGAACAAGAAGAATTTCGCCGCCGGTAGCGGCGATGCATCCAACCGGGTCCGGTCCCCAAATATCTTCGCAGATGGGAATGCCGATGCGCACGCCGTTGAAGGAGACAGGCCCCGGCATCGGCCCCGGCGTGAATACGCGCTTTTCGTCGAACACCCCATAATTCGGCAAATCGTTCTTGAAACGGATCGCCTCGATGCGGCCTTTGTCGAGCAGGGCAAAGGCATTGTAGCAATGCCCGTTTTCTCCCCACGGCAGCCCAACGAGGATCGCCGGGCCGCCGTCGCTGGTGTCGGCCGCGATCTCCTCGCAGGCGGCGCGGCAGGCTTCCAGAAACGCCGGCTTCAAGACGAGGTCCTCGGGCGGATAGCCCGCGATGAAGAGCTCGGAAAACATCACGAGATCGGCGTCGAAGCCGGCCGCCTCGGCACGGGCGGCACGCAGGCGCGAGACATTCCCGCCTATTTCGCCGACGGTGCAATCGATCTGCGCGAGGCCGATGACGAGACGGGTCGCGGGGGCCTTCTGGCTTGCGATCATGAAGAGACCTCGCCGGCCGTCAGGCTTTATTCCGCGGCATCGGCGCGGCTGCGTTCGATCCGTTCCGCCTTGAGCAGCTCGGCGACGAGAAAGGCCACTTCGATCGCCTGCTCGGCATTGAGCCTTGGATCGCAGTACGTATGGTAACGGTCACGCAGGTCCGCCTCCGAGATGGCCCGCGCACCGCCGGTGCATTCGGTCACATTCTTCCCGGTCATTTCGAGATGCACGCCGCCGGCGTAAGTGCCCTCCGCCCGGTGGACCGAAAAAAACGTGCGGATCTCGCCCATGATCTTGTCGAACGGCCGCGTTTTATAGCCGCCCGCCGCCTTGACCGTATTGCCGTGCATCGGATCGCAAGACCAAACGACGCCGCGCCCTTCCCTTTTCACGGCGCGGATCAGGCCGGGCAGACGATCGGCCGCCTTGTCGGCGCCAAACCGGCAAATCAAGGTGAGACGGCCGGGTTCGTTCGCCGGATTGAGAATGTCGATGAGCCGCAGCAATTCGTCTTGCGAAAGCGTGGGGCCGCATTTGAGCCCGAGAGGATTTTTGACCCCGCGCGCATATTCCACATGAGCATGGCCCGAATGGCGGGTGCGGTCGCCGATCCAGAGCATATGACCCGAAGTCGCATAATGATCGCCGGTCGTCGAATCGATCCGGGTCAGCGCTTCTTCATAGCCGAGCAGCAAAGCCTCGTGCGACGTATAAAAATCGGTCTGGCGCAATTCCTGATGCGCCTCCGGATCGAGGCCGATCGCGCGCATAAACCCGAGGGTCTCGGTGATCCGATCCGCGAGTTCCTGATAGCGGGCGGACTGCGGGCTGTCCTTGATGAAGCCGAGCATCCAGCCATGCGCGTTTTCGAGATTGGCATAGCCGCCCGTGGCAAAAGCGCGAAGCAGATTCAAGGTTGCCGCGGACTGCCGGTACGCCATCAGCTGGCGGGCGGGGTCGGGTTCGCGTGCGCGGGGGTCAAACGCGATGTCGTTCACGATGTCCCCGCGATAGCTCGGCAGCTCGAGCCCGTCGATCGTTTCGGCCGGCTGCGAGCGCGGCTTGGCGAATTGGCCAGCGATGCGGCCGAGCTTCACGACCGGCATGGCCGCGGCGAAGGTTGTCACCACGGCCATTTGCAGGAACACCCGGAAAAAATCCCGGATATTGTCGGCGGCGTGTTCCGCAAAGCTTTCGGCGCAGTCGCCGCCTTGCAAAAGGAAGGCTTCGCCCGCGGCGACCTTGCCCAACATACGCTTCAGCTTGCGCGCCTCGCCCGCGAAGACCAGGGGCGGAAAGCCCGCGAGCTGGCGCTCGACCTCGGCCAGCGCCACCTGGCCGGCATAATCGGGCACTTGCTCGACCGGTTTGCGTCTCCAACTGGCGGGCGACCAGCCTTCCATGGGCATATCCTCTCACTCCTCGGGCTGCGCCCAAACCCTTGCGAATTCAGAACCGCTTTATACAGAGATTTTCGAAAATGCGACACGGGAACAGATAGCTTGGGTAGCAGGTCATTTTGAATCCGAGGCATCCATATCTGGTTTTGAAAGGGCAGGCCGGATTGACTTGCGTTGTTAACCGGGGCTGCTATGTGGCAACTGCGGCGCTGGCGATGGATACGATAATGGGCCAATCTGACGAAGACGAGGATAACCTCAGTGCTCTTTTGATTTCGGTACAAGTGTTGGCCGATAAATTAAATGTGGTTTCACGAGCACATCGCTGGATTTTTCTGTCACTTGTCGGAGGTTTAAACATATCACTATTTGTGGTTACATTTCTGGCGTACAGCACGTTTAGTCCTAAGTAAGGTTCAAGTTCGCTTTGATGAGGAGTTTTATAAGCTTAGGCCATTTCTACTAGCATTTGCTTTATATCTCGTCGTTGCCCTTGCGACAAGAGACGGCCGCTGACGGTTCCAAAGCGGACGCTGGAAAGCCGTCCAAGCCTACTTTAGGAGTTCACGCCTTAATCCTATGCGGCCAGCTGCATCGCCCGAACGTCTTCCAAGGCGCGCCTAAAATCAGGCTGCGGCGCAAGGCACATAGTTCTATAAGTGTTCAGGAAGGGGAGCCAAATCCAAGCGGTAAAGCTCGCCATATTTCGCACGAAGATAAGCGAGGTAGGGCTTGGTGCTCAGGCGCTCGCCTGTCGCCCGCGTGACAACCTCGCTTCGCTGGAACTTCCGCCCATGCTGGTAGAGATGCTCGCGCAGCCAGCCGTGGAGCGTACCGAACTTCCCCTCGGCAATCTCGCGCGGAATATCGGGATGAGTCTTGATGGCGGCAGCATAGAACTGCGCGCTGAGAATATTGCCTATGGTGTAGCTCTGAAATCCGCCACCGATGGTACTAGCACCATACCAATGCACGTCTTGCAGACAGCCATCGCGATCGTCGGCAGGTGCAAGTCCAAGATCGGCCTGCATGCGGTCGCGCCAGGCTTCGGGGAGATCCTTGACGCGTAGATGGCCTTCGAGCAATTCCAACTCCAGATCGAAACGCAACATAATGTGGAGGTTGTAGGTGACCTCGTCGGCATCCGTGCGGATCAAAGAGCGTTGCACCTTGTTGATCGCGCGATAAAACGTCTCGAACCGAATCTGTCCGAACTCGTCGGGGAAGGTGTCCCGCAGAACCGGGTAAAAGTGTTCCCAGAAGGCGCGGCTGCGGCCGACTACATTTTCCCAAAGCCGCGACTGGCTCTCGTGTACGCCCCACGATGTTCCCGTTCCGAGCGGCGTGCCCTCAAGCGCAGCGGCGACGCCCTGCTCGTAAAGCGCATGACCGGCCTCGTGCATGGTTGCGAACAGCGCGTCGCCGAAATGTTTCTCGTCGACACGGGTGGTAATTCGGACGTCTCCCCCGGAGAACTTGGCGCAGAAAGGATGATGGGTCTTATCTAGCCGCCCGCGATCGGTGTCGTAGCCGAATTGCTTGACCACCGAAAGGCTGAAGTCGAGCTGCGCCGGCTCCCTGAAAAAACCGCGCAAGCAGCCGTCGCCGGGAATAGGCTGATCGGAAATGGCGCGAACGATCGGCATCAATTCGCTCCTCAGCTCGGCGAAGAGCGAGCGGACCGAAGCTGTCGTCATGCCTTCTTCGGCAGCATCGATCAGAGGGTCGGCGACATGCTGATAGGGCGCAAAAAAGTCGGCGTACTCACGGCTGAGATCGACCGCCTGTTCGAGGAACGGAATCATCGCCGCAAAGTCGTTCGCCGGCCTCGCCCGCGTCCAGGCGTCGTAAGAGGCCGAGCCGAGCGCGCTGGCCCGGGCGACATAAGCGCTAGGTATCTTGATGGCTTTCTCAAAGTCGCGCCGGGCGACTCGAATTAGGCTTGCTTCACGCGAATCACTTGCTTCACGCGAATCATAAGGCAGGCCAGCGGCATATGGCGCAAGGTCGTCGAGCAGTTTCCCCAGTTCCGGATCGACGGACCTTTCATGCGCGAGCCTGCTGAGTGTTGCACGTTGGTGAGCCCGCGCGGGAGCGCCGCCCCTCGGCATATAGGTGGACTGGTCCCAGCGGAGCACGGCTTCCGCCGCCGCAAGATCGCTGATGTCGAGCAGGCGGCGCTTCAGCTCGGCAAGTTTGGTCTCGGCCGACTGGCGAGTGCGG
>DATARJ010000282.1:0-6609 GCA_036264205.1 Methylocella sp. | reverse complement strand
GAGACGCACGGTGCCACTCGTGTGGTCCGCTTGATTGTCGGTGAGTAGCCCCGCTTGAGCAGCGGCACGTTACGACCGAGATTTTCCTTCGCATTGTCCAATTGAGCCTGATCGCGATCACGCCTCGCGATCGCTTGATCGAGCGCTGCTTGAAAGGTGCGTGGATCGATCTGCGCGAGAACCTGCCCGCGCTTTACCTTTAGTCCCTCGGTGAAGTCGACTTTTTCGAGCGTACCCGTGACCTGAGAACGGATCGTCGCCGTATACAGCGCCTGGACTGTCCACAGCCCTTCGAGCACGATCGACACATCTTGGCGTTGCACCTCCGCGGCAGTCATTGGCACCGGCTGCGGAGCAGTAGGCACAGGCGTTGCTGTTAGACGGCTCCGTGCAACGAACAGCCCGGAGGCGACAGCGATCAGACATATGACGCCGATGCCGAGCTTAAGATAGTGGGGCACGTTAATATCTCCTCGTCTTGAGCCATTCTTCGCCGCACAGGCCGATAACGTTTATCCTTTGAGCTGCGTATTTGGTAGGGTTAGGATTACGGCCTCAATAAACGCATTCGTCGAAGGCCGGCTCGATGTTTCCGGCCCATTGCGTCTTGAATTTCTTGATCAGCCGCTCGGCTTCGCTTCCGTCCGCGACCACCGCATCGAGAGGATCGAGAAAGACGGTTTCGTTAAACCCGCGCGCGTCGCGCCGGTTGCGCTTGAGAAGGCCCATACGGGCAATATTCAAGACTTCTGCGGCGACCTCGCGCAACTGTCGCCCCTGGATCATCGCCGCAAGACCGAGATGCGGAACGCTGGCGTGCAATTTTTCTCGCGCCTCGGTGCTCCAGGTTTTCACGATGTCCCAGGCCGCGTCCAGCGAGGAAGGGTCGTAGAGGAGCCCTGTGAAAAGAGCCGGAAGCGCCGGAAGGAACGGCCGGGGTCCAGCGTCGGCCCCGCGCATTTCGAGATAACGTTTCAGCCGCACTTCCGGAAAAATGGTGGAAAGGTGATTGGCCCAATCGGCGAGCGTCGCCTGCTCGCCCGGAAGCTGCGCGAGCCTGCCTTCCAAAAGATCGCGAAAATCGGCGCCGGCCACGTCGTGATAGATGTCGCCGCGCTTGACGAAATACATTGGCACCGAAATCGCGTAATCGACGTAGCGCTCGAACGACATCCCTTGCTCGAAAGCAAAAGACAGCATGCCGGTGCGGGCGGGGTCCGTGTGGCGCCAAACCTCCGAGCGCGCCGAAAGAAAGCCGTTGAGCTTGCCCTCCGTAAACGGCGAATTGGCGAAGAGTGCCGTCGCGACCGGCTGCAAGGCCAGCGAAACGCGAAGCTTCTTGACCATATCGGCTTCGCTCGAAAAATCGAGATTGGCCTGAACCGTGCAGGTCCGGAACATCATCTCGAGCCCGCGCGATCCTACCTTCGGCATATATTTCGCCATGATCGCGTAGCGCTGCTTGGGCATCAGCGGAATTTCGCCGAGCCTCCATTTGGGGCTCATGCCGAGCGACAGAAAGGCTATCCCAAAAGGCGCGGCGACCGCTTCGAGCGCCGCAAAATGTCGGTCGAGTTCGGCGTTGGTTTGATGGATCGTGTTGAGCGGCGCGCCGGAGAGTTCGAATTGACCGGCGGGTTCGAGCGAGATGCCGGCCCCGCTCGTTGCGTCAAAGAGTCCGATAATGTGGGCGCGGTCGTTGACCGGCGCCCAGCCGAGGCTCTTTTGCATTCCGTCGAGAAGAGCGCGGATCCCGCCTTTGCCCCGCAGAGGCAGGCCATCATAGGGCACGGGCGAACGGTCGATTCGATAGAACGGAAATTTCTCATGTTCGGTGCCGATCCGGAATTGTTCCGGCGGCCTCGCTCCGCCTTCGATCCAGGCAACGAGCTGATCGCGCGACGTGATGGGGGTGGAATCCGTACCGTCGGGAGTCATTGCCACTTGACTTTCAGTTGCGCCGACATTTGCGGCCTGCCGCAGGACGCGCGACCAACCTCCGCGCGCCGCTACATATGCGGCGGCACGCCCAGCGCAATGCGCCCAAGCGAGGGCGCACGCGACCAGTGGCGGGGGCGCGAGGCTCCCGCTTTTAATCATATAGACGGCGATTGGCATAGACGGCGATCGGCGCGCGCGCATCAAATTTTCGGCGCGGTCCAAATAACGATCTCGCGCATGACTTCGGCAAGCGCCGCATCGAATGCCGAGGCGATCGCTGGATCGCCTGGCGGCGCCGGAACATTGGCGGCAAATATCCGGCCGCCAACGATGCGCCCGCTGGGACCTATGATTTGGGCAGAGATTTCGACGATTGCCGCGCTCCGCGCCGCATCGAGCTCGAAACGGCGAATGCCGGTTTGGAGACTGAAATCCGCGCGCATGCCGGGTCGGCCAACCGCGCGCAGAAGATGCGCGTTTTGAAAGCTCTCGATGAGCCGGCTCTGAATAAGCGACGGCAATTTATCCGCCCATTGCGCGCCGGAAAGATAAGCGACGGATTGCCGATTGGTGCGCACGACAATCCGGTCCGAGTCGACGGGGAGAGTCGCGTCCGGCAAAAGAACGGCGAGCTGGCCGCGGCCGCCGTGTGCGGCAAAACCCTCTGCCGGGGTGAGGTCGTAAGTGGCGAGGGGCGCGGATGAACAAGCCGGGAGCAATACTAACGACAATCCGGCGAACAAGACTGGGAAAAGGCGGCGGCGGGGCGCGAGACGGAGCCGGTTCATGATCACGGCACGTACAAGGACAAGATACCCCATCTCAAAATCCATTCGCGTAAACGGGGCGCAAGACCAGCCCGGCTCCCGAGCCATCGGCGCATTACCGCAGCCATAATTTTCTTGCAACGCATGAGCCCGGCTCCCGCTTATAGCAGCGAATGCTTGCTCCAAGGTAAGCGCCGGTGTCCGCGCTGGCTCGTCGCGCAGCGTTAACGGGCGCCCGAATATTCCGGAATTTGGGGCGACTTCCCGAACAGGAATTGCTGGGGGTTTTTCTCCAGCGAGCGAACCGCCTGATTGAATTGCTCCAGCGTCTTGCGGCCGTCCACCGCCAAGGCCTCGTACTGGCGCAACCCGCTGCCACTAAAGCGGTTGATATTGGCGGTGATTTCCTTCGTCCGGGAATCGAGATCGTCGGCAGCCTTCTTGATCGATTTGGCGGCGGCGGCAACTTCGCCCTTCACCACATTGTCGGCGTCGCCCGCGAGGGTGTCGAGCTTTGCGGTCAAAGGCTTGATGGATTTGCCGACATCGGCGATGGCGCCCATGAAATCCTTGAGGCCGTCTGAATTGGCGGCGAGCGCATCGGAGAATTTTTCGGCATTCTTCACCGAAGCCGTGATGGAGGCCGAGTTGTCGTCGATTAGACGATTGGTCTTCGTGAAAAAATCGGATGCCTGGGTCGCGACCCGCCGCGCGGTCTCCACCAAATCCTGGTAATCCGAGCGATCGGCGACGATGACAGGCGGTCCGTGGGTGGCAGGGAGCGGCGGTGCATCGAGGGCGCCCCCCGTCAATGCAACCGACGCGACACCGGTCAAGCCGGTATATTCCAGCCGCGCCTTGGTGTCGGCGCGTACCGGCGCCTTCGCATCGACCTCAATCAGCGCATAGACACGGGAAGGGTCTTGCTGCAACAGATCGATCTTGGTGACGGTGCCGACCCGTACGCCGTTAAATAGAACAAAGCCGCCTTCCGACAAACCTGAAATCGAACCGGTAAAAATGATTTTGTAGGTCGTGCGCCCGCCGGGCTTTTCAGCTCCCGAAAACCAAAGCACAAAGCCGAAGGCCGCGGCGATGACCGCCAAGGTGAAAACGCCGATCAAGGCATAATTCGCACGGGTTTCCATCGTCTGCCTTTCCAGTTCGCGAACACCGTTTCACGCTTGGCCAGGTAAGCTGGCCGCTTCATTCTCCGCCATCACGCCGCGCGCACCAGGGCGACCCGCAAGCGCGGAATCGACGAGACGCGCCCTTTTGCCGTGAAAATAGGCGCGCAGCCAAGGATGTTGCGAGGCAAGCATCGTCGAAATCGGCCCGGCCGCGATCACTTTGCCGTCCGCCAAGGCGGCGATCCTGTCGCAGATCGAATAAAGACTGTCGAGGTCATGGGTCACCATGAAGACGGTAAGCCCAAGCGTGCGCTGCAAAGTGGCAATCAATTCGTCGAATTCCGCCGCGGCGATCGGATCGAGACCGGACGTCGGCTCGTCGAGAAACACCAATTCCGGATCGAGCGCCAGAGCCCTGGCCAAGGCGGCCCGCTTGGTCATCCCGCCGGATAATTCGGATGGGTATTTGTTGGCGGCATCGACGTCGAGGCCAGTGAGCTCGATCTTGAGCATCGCGAGCTCTTCCGAAAGACGAGGCGAAAGACGCAAATGTTCGCGCATCGGCACTTCGACGTTCTGCTTGACGGTGAGTCCGGAAAACAGCGCGCCTTGCTGAAACATCACGCCAATGCGCCGCTCGATCGCGGCGTATTCGCGCGGCGCGAGGGAATCGACATCGGCGCCGAAAATTTCGATAAGCCCGCTGCGTTTACGAATGAGCCCCAAAATCGTCCGGGTGAGGACCGATTTGCCGGTGCCAGACCCACCTACGAAACCTAACACCTCGCCCCGGTAAACGTCGAGATCGAGACCTTGCATGACGAGCTTGTCGCCAAAGCCCACGACGAGATCGCGCACCTTTATGGCGGTCGCCGGCGCCGTGCGCCGATCGTCCCGCCCAGAGGAATGCTCCGGCAATGTCCCGCCGTCTTCGGCGGCCAGCCCGTTGCTCAATAGTTGATCCCCGCGAAGAACATGGCAAACAACCCATCGACCACGACGACCATGAAGATCGACTTAACCACCGAGGCAGTAACTTGCCGCCCGAGCGATTCGGCCGAGCCCGCAACGGCAAAGCCTTCCACGCAAGAAATGAGCCCGATAACGAGCGCCATGAAGGGCGCCTTGATGAGGCCGCTCAGGAAAGTGTGGAGGCCGATTGCCGATTGCAACCCCGTCATAAACCTCGCCGGGGTAATTCCGTCGTAGGCCCAACTCGCCAACATACCGCCAAATATCCCAGCCATGTCGGCCACGAACGTTAATAGCGGAAGGCTTATCACGAGCGCCAGGACGCGCGGAACGATCAGTATGTCGATCGGCCGTAGTCCCATGACAGTCAGCGCGTCGATTTCCTCGTGGAGCTTCATCGAGCCGAGCTCGGCGGTAATCGCCGACCCGGATCGTCCGGCGGTCATGATCGCGGTCAACAGCACGCCGAGATCGCGCAGGATCAGAACGCCGATGAGATTGACGACGAAAATCGTCGCGCCAAAACGCCGCAACTGGAAAATACCCTGTTGCGCGAGGATCGCGCCAGCCAGAAAATTAATAAGAGCAATGATCGGAACGCCGCGAAAGGCAATGCTTTCGATATGGGCAACCAACGACGTCCCGCGAAAACGCGACGGGCTCAAGAGGCTTTTCCCAATCGACGCCACGACTTCGCCGAGAAAACCTACCCCCTTGTAAAGGTCGACTCCCGCGGAAATCACGCTCTCGCCAACATCGGCGAGAAGCGCGATCAGATAAGACCCGCTTGGCGGCCGGGGCACGGCAAGCGCACGGTACCGGGCTTCGCGAAGCAGGATTTCATACTCCGGCCGGACCGATTCAAGCCTTGCATCGACGCCCTTGGTATTGAGCGTCTGGCGCGCCCGGTCGATGAGCCACGCCCCCGCTGTATCGAGCCGCCCGACCCGGCCAAGATCGAGAACTACACGCCGTGCTCCGTCGCCCTCCACTAGAAGAGCGTCCGCCCGCGCTTCGATCGCAGCCGACGCATCCACCGTCCAATGCCCGCCAAGGTTGAGCGTCACCGTGTCGCCCACGCGCCGGCTGGAAAATTCCGGGCCGTCCGACAAATCCATCCTTTGCCCATCTCGATCGCAAGAAGCAACGCAATCGGCTTCTCTAGTGGCATCTTGCAGCTGCTTGCGGCGAAGTCGAGGCGTCCCGGTTAGCGCCATTGCGCGCGAGATGCGCGAGACCAATTGAGGACTCGCCGCCTTTGCCTTGTTGCGCGAAAGTCACGGTTCCCAACAATCTCAGCGTTGCACTGGTCCTGACCTGAACCAGTTATAAATTATTGCTTGACTCCATGCCGGGAACGCTCGCACTTTCGCTAATATAACCGTTACTGTCGTTCCAAAGGCGTACCCAGTGCGAGCGGCCGGTCGCCGACCCTCCAAGCATTTTTCGCAAAGCCCCGCGAGAGGCTGGACGCGAGCCGCTCGCTGTTGCCTGGTCCTCCTAGCTTGCCTTGCCCAATTATGGATGCCCGCGCAACACCCGCACGCGTTGGGTTTTGCCGCCCATTCCGTGGTTTACGAGACTGCCGCCAGTAGCTCCCGCGTCACGCCCGCAAGCTTCGACGCGGGTCAATCAAGCGTTCCCTGCGCGCTCCACGGTACCCGCGCCCATGACGGCAACGGCCCGGCCCCTTGCCCTCACGGCAATTGCCCCTTCTGCCCGTGCCCTTGTTGCTGGTCGCACATCTATGCCGCGACGGGCATTCTGCCGCAGGAGACGGCGCGGGCAGCCTATGCGCC
>DATARJ010000281.1:0-2797 GCA_036264205.1 Methylocella sp. | reverse complement strand
CGATTGGCGTCAATCAACAGATTGAGTTCGCTGGCAAGCGGTGCGAGATCTTGCGGGAAATTGCCTTCGATTTTCTCGGCTTCGCCACGCCGTATCGCGGCGACCCCTTCCTGTAATTGCCAAAGCGGTTTCAGGCCATAGCGAAGCTGCGCCGCCGCCGAGACAACGAGGGCAAGCGCGAGAACTGCGAAGGTGATCACGAGGTCAAACTCGAAACGGGAGATTTGCGCTTCGATTTCCTCGATCGTCGCGGCAACCTGAACGAGGTAAATTCCCTGATCGCCGGTATCGATGATGCGTTCGCGCATTCGCAAGACCCGGTCATCCGGCCCTCTCGCATAGCCTCTCCGCGCGCCGTCGGCACCGGGCGCGACCCCGGAATCGGCCAGACGCGGAAGCTTTGCCGCGAACAGCGACCGCGAACTTCGGATCTCTGGCCTGGGCACGTCCAATCGCGTGACCTGCCAATACCAGCCAGATAACGCCAGTTCGAATTGCGGCTCGCCCAGCTGGCCTGGCCAGGTGCGGCTATCTTCGGAGGGCGTTGCGATATCGGCGACGAGGGCATGCAAATAAACGCCGAGGCGCTCGTCGAAGTTGGCTTCCGCGGTGCGCCGGTAGATCGTCGAGAGAACCAGCCCAGCGACAAGAAGAATGACAAAGCTCAGCAGTGCAGCGGAAAAGAAAAGCCGCTTTGCGATGGAGCGTGGCCTCGGCCGGGCAAGGGCGCCGGCCAGCCGCCCCGACCCGGAAGGCCGCTCTAGCTCTTCGTCGTTTCGCATCCGCTGCTGCCAGCAAAATGGTCGGTTGGCCGCACTTGTTTCACACCGTCACGTATTGATTCAAGAAATATCGAATTCTTGAGCATTGGGCGCGTGGCATCAATCGCGGGCGGAGGGGTTCGAGCTGGGCGGCTTGCTGCCAGCATCTTTCGTTTCGGATGCAGCCAAGAGATAGCCGAGCCCGCGCATCGTCCGGATGATTTCGACGCCGAGCTTCTTGCGCAGCCGTCCGACGAAAACCTCGATCGTATTCGAATCGCGGTCAAAATCTTGTTCGTAGAGGTGCTCGACGATCTCGCCGCGCGACACGATCCGCCCGGCATGATGCATCAAGTAGGACAACAGCCGGTATTCGTGCGATGTAAGCTTGACCGGAGTGCCGTCGACCGACACCCGGCCCGCGCGTGCATCGAGGTGCACTAGACCGCACCTAAATTCGCTCGTGGCATGGCCGGCGGCGCGCCGCAAGAGCGCGCGCAGCCGGGCGAGGATTTCCTCGATATGGAAGGGCTTGGCGACGTAATCGTCAGCCCCGGCATCGAAACCCTGAACTTTGTCGCTCCATCGGTCGCGGGCAGTCAAAATCAACACCGGCATGGCGCGGCCGGCCCGGCGCCATTCACTGAGCACGGAAGCACCGTCCTTTTTGGGCAAGCCCAAATCCAGGACAATCGCATCGTAAGGTTCGGTGTCGCCCAAAAACCATCCTTCTTCACCATCGAAGGCGCGGTCGACGGCATAGCCCGCCTGCGTAAGCGCGGCGGCGATCTGGCGGTTGAGGTCCTTGTCATCCTCGACGACGAGCAACCGCACGCTTGAATACCCCTTTGCAAAAGCAACGTTTCGCGTGAAAACTTGCCGCTTTTCCTAGCGGCGAACGAAAGGCTGGAACGCCACCGTTTCGTCTTAACAAAAATTCAATGTTCATTGTTCGAGCCAATGGTCTGTCCGGTTTTGGCGTTGACGAAAACGCGGATGACGCGGCCGTCGCGGCGCAAAAGGCTCATCTCATAGACGAGCTCCTCGCTCCAGCGGCAAAGCTTGACCCCAATGGCTTCCGCTTGCGACCGGCTGGCCGCGCTCCGCATGGCGCGAAACGGCTCGAAGAGCCCATGCGCGAGAATCTTTTCGCGCGTCTCGGCCGTCGAAAAACAGACGCGGTCCGGCTCTGGTTCGGTCCGAGCCGCGGCGCTTGAGCCCAGATAGGCGGCGGCAATGACCGCGATGAAATAAACCATGCCTCAAGACTGGCGCGGCGACAATGAATGAGCCATGAATATCGTGAATATGCGCGGCTATTTTCAGATCGCTTCGCTTGCGAAGCCGTTTTTGCCGCCCCCGCGCGCGGGCATGCGCCAAATCCTGGCTTGCCTGTCCGGCATGGTCTTACCGGCGCCGGTATTTGCCTTGGTTGGTCCTGCCCGAGAGGCACCGGAGTTCGCGCCCTATGTCGTTACGGTACTGGACAAGAGCGGCGGCGGCGCGAGCTTTTGTACCGCGATCGTCATCGCTCCGAACGTTGTCCTGACCGCCGCGCATTGCGTCTCCAACCTTTCCGACACACGGGTGTTTTATCGCGACGGCCATAGCCAGCTGGTTTTCGTCGATATCGCTTCGATCGCGGTTCACCCGGAATTCCGGCCCAAAATCGGGCGAAAACATTTAATTTCCATCGATCTTGCGCTTTTGCGCCTCGCCGAGCCGTTGCCTCCCGGGTTTAAACCCATCGAACTCGCGGATTCCTGCCCGGTCGCGACCGGGCAGCCGTTTCGCATCGCAGGTTTTGGCCGTGCGGAGGAAAGCGTGAGCGGAACGTCAGGTGTCTTGCGGGCGGGCATTCTGGTCGCAAGCGGACCGAGATCGCCATTTCTTGTTTGGCTTACCGATCCCGATGGGACCGGACTTGGCGGTTGCACGGGCGATTCCGGCGCGCCGGTTCTCGCCGTCGGTCAGCCGGCGCTCGTCGCCGTGGCGATCAGGGCCAATGGCATCAACGGATATTCTTGCGGCGCTTC
>DATARJ010000261.1:0-8451 GCA_036264205.1 Methylocella sp. | reverse complement strand
GTGGTTGGCACAGACCTTTTGTAAGGCGCGATCTGGCGCCAAGCGACCGCCTCGCCGGAAAGTCCGAAGATGGCACCGATTTTCTCCGCTTGCTCCTTGGTGAACGCCATCTGGCCAAGATACCCGGCCGTTGTCCATTCCTTGCTCTGGCCGATCGCTGCCGCAACCTCCGCCCATTTGATATTCTTCTCAACCTTGGCGGCGCGAATCATGTTGGTCACTTCATTGCGGCCTGTAATCATGGAAAACTCCGTGGATGAAGGTCACCCCAAGATGACAGCTGTTGCGCTGATCCTACAGGGAGCCTTTGCGGTGTCCAAAACGTTGTGACCCCCGACAAGCCGTGCGTCACGCGCGCGGCGAACTTCCGCCCGCGGCAATTCGGTCGCGGTGAACCGGTAGTTCGCGTCCTTGAAGGCCGCGCACAAGTAGGGAGGGGCGCGCACGGCAGCGCGTCTTGTGTGGCGAACACGCGCGATTTAACAGAATGGGCCCAATGCGGCTTTGACAGCCGTCCCGAAACGCGCAATTGCGGTCATCTAAAGACTTCACTCTCTAGGCGGCACAAATGAATCGTCACAGTATCAATATCGTCACGGTCGGCACCAAACAGTCGTACAATGCTGAAGGTGCCATGAAAGCGGCGCGTGGCTTTCATGAGACGGCCGCATTGCTTGAGAAAATCCATAAACAGGATTTGATATCTGTTCCAAAGGGTACAACGCTCGACGTCGATATTATCAGTCAGATTATGGGCAGGATAACGAGCGCGACCGTACTTGAAGCTTTAGCCTTAGAGCTTATTCTGAAGGCTAGGTTAAACTTGGCGGGGCTAGCCGTCAAGAGAACGCATAATCACGCCACGCTGTTCGCCAAGCTCCCGTCATCCGAGCGGGAGCAAGCGAGACAGCTATACCAAGCCAGCCGACATCCAGCCATGCGAGCTACGCTGGAGGAAGCATTGGCATACAGCGGCCAAGTCTTTGAGCAGTGGCGCTACCTGCATGAACATCCGCAAGTAGAAGCAAGTATGGGAGAGATGCAGCGTGCCTTTGAAGCGTTGGCTCACGGTATCACGCCTTAAAGGCCTGTGCCCACTGTGAGGTCGCGAAGAAGCCTGTTCAGGCTCACTTGATAGGCATCGTGATCCTTCGAGCACTGCCCATTGACGGCAAGCTCGTCTTGCACGTCCCGAAGATCCACGAGGAAGAACAACGGCCACCTCCACGTCGGGACGACCAAAAATCTGGCCAACGCCTCCGCTGTTTGCTAGTATTCTGTCAGACATCATGGCCGCGAGCTTATAGTGAGCATCTACCTATTGTCCCAAGGGGTATGAACGAGATTTCCGCTTAACCCTAAATCGGAATCATGCTTTAAAGACCCTTTTGTCCGCCAAAAAATCGCCACTCCTTATTGGTTGAATTGCTTCCTAAATACGCAAATCTGCAAAAGGGCGGAGCTAGAGGAACGAGGGAGAAGCGCGCGGGAGGAATTGTCGTTGACGGATGTCGGCCTGGATTTCCTTGCCTTTCTCGGCTCTCGCCTCGCCCAGCCTAGCGCCGGATTCACGCGATGATCGGTTGGACGCTAGGCCGCTACCTGTCCGCGCGATTTTTGCTGACCATCGCGGCGGTATTTCTGATGATTTCCGGGATGCTCTATGTCGTCGATTTTGTCGAACTTTTGCGGCGCGCCGGAAACATTCAGGGTGTCTCGGCGGGAGATATTGCCTACCTCTCCTTTCTGCGGGTCCCCGCGGTATCCGAGCAGATCATGCCATTTTGCGTACTGTTCGGGACGATGGCGACGTTTGTCAACCTGACCAGCAAATTGGAACTGCTGGTGACCAGAGCCGTCGGCGTCTCGGCCTGGGGGTTTCTGGTTCCTCCGCTCGCCATAGCGGTCGCGGCGGGTATTGGTTCGGTGGTGCTTTTCAATCCGGTCTCCGCGGCCATGAAGCATCGCGCGGATGCGATCGAGACGCGGCTCTTCGGCCGCAACGGCACGCAAAATTATGACACAAGCCTGTGGATCAGGCAAAAAAGCATCGATGGGGAGGCGTTCATAAGGGCCGGCCAAGTGTCGGCGGACGGCACAAACCTGACCTCCGCCGCCGCCTATGTCTACGATAGCGCCGGGACATTCGAACAAAGGATCGAGGCACAAACCGGCAAACTCCTGCCCGGTGTCTGGCAATTCGACCATGCGCGGGTCACGGCGCCTGGAGAAGAGAGCTTTGCCGCCGGAACTTATCTTCTCGCCACTAGCCCTTCGCCGGAGGAGGCTGTCCGAGGTCTGATCGCGCCAGATTCCGTGCCGTTTTGGGACTTGCCGTCCTTGCGCGCCGCAGCCGAGACGGCGGGCCTCGACGGAACCCGCTACCGGCTCCAGTTTCACCTACTTCTGGCGAGGCCGCTCCTGTTTATCGCCATGGTTTTAATCGCGGCGGCGTTTTCCTTAAGGTTTTTTCGTTTTGGTGGCATCGAGAAAATGGTATCCGGTGGCGTGGGAGCAGGGTTTGTGCTTTATGGGGCGGTAAAATTCGTCGGCGATTTGGGCGGGGCCGGTTTGCTCAGCCCGCTCGTCGCCGCATGGTCCCCAGCCGTCGTCGCGAGCCTGCTCGGCGCGTTCGCTTTGCTGCATCAGGAGGACGGTTGATGGGGCGGCGTTCTTGCCCCGCCAAAGCGATCGCCACGTTCCGCCGGGTGTGGCGTTTTCCTAGGCTTTCGCTTGCGCTGGCATTTGCTTTGTCCGGCGCCGCGCCGTGGGCCGGAGCCCTGCCGTCGGCGGCACAGACACCCACAGGCCGCGCGACGAAAAATGCTCTAGGCGAAACCGCAAAAATGTTTGTCGAGGCGAACGAACTTCGCTACGATACAGAAAAGAACATTGTTTCGGCCGAAGGCAACGCGAGGATCTATTACAAAGATCAGACGCTCGAGGCCGACCGGGTGGTTTACAATCGCAACACCGGCCGCGTGTATGCCGAAGGTCACGCCAGGTTGACCCAACCCGATGGGACACTGCTCCGTGGCGACCGGTTTGATCTGACCGACGATTTCCGCAACGGTTTCATCGAGAGCTTGCGCGGCGATACTCCCCCAAAGCCATATAAAGACGTGCTCAGCGCTCAACTCCCAGGCGCGCCGGCCACTATGGATATGACGGGGACCGTCACTGGCACGTACAAGACCTATTTCAGCGCGCCGCGCGCCGAACGCATCGAAGGCGATACCACCGTTTTCGACAAAGGCACCTACACGGCCTGCGAGGCCTGCAAGGATAATCCAGACAAGCCGCCATTGTGGCGGGTGCGCGCCAAGCGCATCATCCACAAAAACGACGAAAAAATGATCTATTATGAAAACGCTTCACTCGAATTCCTCGGCATCCCGCTCGCCTATGCTCCGTTCTTTTCGGCGCCGGACCCAAGCGTCACCCGCAAATCCGGGATTCTTTCGCCCTATCTTGCCTATAACTCCAAGCTAGGCGCCGGCCTCGGCATTCCTATCTTCTGGGCGCTTGCACCGGACTACGACTTGACGCTTACCCCGACCTATTATTCCCAACAAGGATTCTTCGCCAATGCGGAATGGCGGCAGCGGCTGGAGAGCGGCGAATATTATATCCGGGCGACAGGGATCGCCGAGCAAAACCGGACTGTCTTCCCCTTGTCACCCTTCGGCTCCGGCAATCAGACCTTACGCGGCTCGTTCGAAAGCAAGGGCCAGTTGTCTATCGCCGATCAGTGGAAATTCGGCTGGGAGTTCACGCTTCTTTCAGACAAATGGTACCTGAATGACTATCACGTGCCGAGCCAGACACTTTCGTCGAACTACTTCAGCGAAACGACGTCGACCGTGTATCTCAACGGGCAAGGCGATCGCGGCTATTTCGATCTGCGCGGTTACTCTTTCGAGGGCCTGTCGAGCCACGACTTTCAGCCGCAGCAGCCGCTCGCGCATCCGGTGTGGGACTACAACAAGACCTTCGACATCGACCCCGCCAAGTCTTTTGGCCTTGGCGGCCAGGTCGAACTCGACTTCAATCTGACCAGTCTTTCGGCGAGTGCGGCGAGCTTCGAGGCGGTGGGGCCGCGTGTATTGGACAATGCCTTTGGTCTTTATGAGATTTGCGCCAGCACCATAACCCCCACGAACCCCAAAGGCCTTTATGTTCCGGGTCAGGCGGCGACCGGCGATTGCCTTTTGCGCGGCGTCGGCGGCGAATACACGCGGGCCACGGTCGATGCGTCCTGGAAGCGCCAATACATCGATCCGATCGGCGAAGTGTTTACACCTTTCGCCTTCGCCAGGCTTAACGGCGAGTGGCTCGATATCAACACCACAAATTCCTATACATTCGCGTCCGCCAATGGCGTCTCGACCTATTTCAACGCATCGCAGCTGAATTTCGTTGGCAACAGGGACACCAGCTTTTTCGGCGAGTTTATTCCAGGAACAGGGCTTGATTACCGTTATCCCTTCTTTGCCAAGACAAGTTTCGCGTCGATGGTCTTCGAACCAATCGTGCAAATCGTCGCGCGTCCAAACCAGCAAATCGGAGAGCATTCGCTCGTCAATTTGGATGCTCAAAGCCTCGTTTTTGACGATTCCACCCTGTTCGACTGGAGCAAATATTCGGGCTATGACCGATTCGAAACCGGCACCAGGTTGAACTATGGCGCCCAGTTCACCATGAATTTCAACAATGGCGGCCATGCCAATATCATAGGGGGGCAGTCCTATCAGCTGGCGGGCACCAATTCCTACGCGACGCCGGATGCAGCCAATGTTGGACTAAGTTCTGGACTTGACACAAGACGCTCCGACTATGTCGGCGCCGTTACGATCGCGCCGAATTCCATTTTGTCGTTCATCGGCAAGGCTCGGTTCGACGTCGATACATTGCAGGCGCGGCGCGTCGATCTTATCGCTTCGTATAATCTGGGTGCCTTGACCGGTTCCATTCAATTCGCCAATTATCAGGCGCAACCCCTCATCGCTTACGATGTACGCCGCGAAGGTCTTGGCCTCTCCTCGCGCTACAAGATCAGCGATAATTATTTCGCGCAAGGCAACATCACCTTCGACATGAGCCGCCATCTCTATCCTGCCGCTTTGATAGGCTTCACAAACCCTGGCCCCTTTGCGATCGCGGCGTTTGGGTTGGGCGCCGGCTATCACGACGAGTGCACGACCTTTTCGGTCAATTACAGCTCGATTTATAACGATTATGGAAGCGGCTCCTTGATCCGTAACCAAACCGTGTTGGTGCAACTGCAACTGCGCACCCTGGGAGAGGCCAAGGTAAGCCAGACCTTCCTCAACACGACGGCGCTCGACGGTGTGAAGTATTGATTTTTCATGTCCTGCTTGTTTGCGGTCGCCCGGCCTCAGGCCTGGCGGAAGAGAGTCTGCTAAAGCTCGGAAGGGAGAGACCTGGATCATGGAAACAGGAAACGATGCGCGGGGACACCGTGGCGCGCGCGTCGCTTATGTCTGCTTAAGTCTTTGCGCGGCCGTTGCCGCGATCGCCACTTTCATGGCGCGCGCCAGCGGTCCCGCCTTCGCCCAGGAAATCGTCGCCAGCATCAACGGCGATCCCATAACGAACATCGATATTGACGAGCGGATGAAGATGCTTCGCGTTTTGCGCAAACCGGCGACGCGCGACGCCGCGATCGAAAGCCTCTTTACGGATCGTCTTGAAATCCAAGAGGCGGGCAAATTTGCCATCGACCCGAAAGACAGCGACACGTTGCAACAAATGGTCACGGTCGCGAAGGACATGAAGCTTGCCCCCGATGCCTTGGCCGAGGCACTTCAGCACGCCGGGGTGACGCCCGACCACTTCAAGGCTCATTTCCGCGCCGACCTGGCTTTTAATGTCCTGGTGCAAGCCTTAAACAAGGGCGTCGAGGCGAGCGAGGAACAGGTTCGCGCCGAACTCGCCGAGCAGGGCGGCAAGGCTGCCTCCGGAACCGCATATACGGTGCGTCAAATTATTTTCGCGATACCCCACGCCACGACGGTCGCGGCAATGACGGAGCGCGCCCGCGAGGCCGAGCAATTGCGCGCGAAGTTCACCGATTGCGATAGCGGCCTTCCGCTTGCCCGCGCCATGAATGACGTCACGGTTCGCGATTCCCTGACCAAGACCTCAGTCGAACTCGGCGAGAGTCTCAGCCAATTGCTCGAAAAGACTCCGGCGGGCCATCTCACGGCACCGCAACGCTCGAGCGAGGGACTTGAAATGATCGCGGTGTGCGCCAAAGGCACGGCCAAGGACGATAGCGCGGCGCGGGCCGCGATCTCGCAAAAGATTCTAGCGGCGCATATCGCGGCCGACCGCGAACGGCGTCTCAAGGAATTGCGCGCGAGAGCCGTGATCGTGCAACATTGACGGCGAGATCTCGATGGCGCGATCGCTGCCGGCAAACACTCTTCCCCTAGCTTTGACGCAGGGCGATCCTTCGGGCATCGGTCCCGAACTCACGTTGAAAGCCTGGCTTACGACGCATGATAAGCCAGACGCGCCGCCTTTCTTGGCGGTTGCCAACCCGGATCTCCTCGCGGCAATCGCGCGGGGTTTGGACCTCAAGGTTCCCGTCAAGATCGTCGCCGGCGCCGAGGCCACGCCGGTGTTTCGCCACGCCTTGCCGGTTTACGCCTTAAACCATTACGTTGCCGGAAAGCCGGGCACGCCGGATGTGAGGGATACCGCCGGAACCGTAGCCTCGATTGAAACTTGCGTGCGCCTCATCCGCGCCGGCGAGGCTTCGGCCGTCGTCACAAATCCGATCGCCAAGGAACTTTTTTATCGCGCAAGCTTTCGCTATCCGGGCCATACCGAGTTCCTGGCCGAATTGGCGGAGCGCTATTTCGGCAAACGCGCACGGCCGGTGATGCTGATCTGGTCGCCGCAATTCGCCGTCGTCCCGGCAACGATTCATGTTCCGCTCGCGCGCGTTCCGGCGCTATTGACGCGGGAACTCCTGATCGAGACAGGTTTCGTTGCCGCGCGGGATCTCGCTTCGCGCTTTGGCATAAAGAAACCGCGCTTGGCGTTCAGCGGGCTCAACCCTCATGCCGGCGAAGGCGGGACCATGGGACGCGAGGAGCTCGAAGTCATCGCGCCCGCTCTCGCCGATCTCGCGGCCGCGGGAGTGGCGGTGAGCGGACCCCATGCGGCGGATAGTCTGTTCCGTCCCAGCGCGCGCAAGAGCTATGACGCCGTCGTCGCCATGTACCACGATCAGGCGTTGATTGCGGTCAAAACCGTCGCCTTCGCGCGCGCGGTCAATGTGACCTTGGGCCTGCCCTTGATCCGCACCTCGCCGGATCACGGCACGGCCTTCGCCATCGCCGGCAAGGGAATAGCCGATCCGGCGAGCCTCATCGCCGCCTTGCGTCTCGCAGGCAAGCTCGCGCGCCGCGCCAGTCAAGCTCGCCGGTAATGACCGTCAAGCCCTTTCTTGAATTTTCGCTATAATCCCAAAAATGCGAAAATCCCGGCCGCGACCCATCTCGGCTAGCCGGCTCGACGGCCTTCCTCCGCTGCGCGAGTTTGCCGCCGCGCATGGGCTGTTGGCAAAAAAATCCCTCGGTCAGAATTTTCTTTTCGATCTCAAACTCACCGGCCGCATCGCACGCGCCGCCGCGCCGCTGACCAATGCGACCATTGTCGAGATCGGCCCAGGCCCCGGCGGGCTCACGCGGGCGTTGCTCGCCGAAGGCGCACACAAAGTCGTCGCGGTCGAGCGCGACGGGCGCTGCCTCGCGACGCTTGCCGTGATCGCCAACCACTATCCGGGGCGGCTCGATGTCATCGAAGGCGACGCGCTGGAGACTGATTTTGCCGGGCTCATCGATAGCGAAAGCCCCACGCGCGTTTGCGCCAACCTGCCCTATCACATCGCGACCCCGCTTCTTGTCCGTTGGCTTCAAACCGAGCCCTGGCCGCCGTGGTTCGACCGGCTCGTTTTGATGTTTCAACGCGAAGTGGCCGAGCGCATCGTCGCGGGCCCGGCAGAACGCGCCGCCTATGGGCGCCTCGCGATCTTGTCCAATTGGCGCTGCGAGACCCGCATTCTATTCGATATTCCCGCCGCGGCCTTCACGCCGCCGCCCAAGGTCAGATCCTCCCTGGTCGAACTCGTGCCCCGTCCGGCGCCGCTCGCATGCGACCCAAAATTGTTGTCGGAGATGACGCGAGCAGCCTTCGGACAAAGGCGCAAGATGCTGCGGCAATCGCTGAAATCGCTCGCGGGGGGCGATGCCGGAAGCTTGCTCGCCCGCGCTGACGTCGATCCAACATTGCGGGCGGAAGAGATCGGCATAGAGGGATTTGCCGCATTGGCGCGGGCGCTCAAAGAGGAGCGGGCCGTTCATCCGGGCTCGAAACCGAATCTTGCGCCCAAGTGACCGGCGCCGGTCAAAGGCGCGG
>DATARJ010000210.1:0-1829 GCA_036264205.1 Methylocella sp. | reverse complement strand
TGTTGCGCCGGTCGCGCGTCGCATATTGCATCGAGCGATCGACCGCCGCCTTCGCCGCCCGGATCGTGTTCTTGCGGCGACCATAGAAGCCCTTCGCGGCCCTCAGTGTTTTCTTGTGCTTGGCGTGCGAGGTAACCCCGCGTTTCACGCGTGCCATTGCTCATCTCCCGATTGACAATGAAAGAACAAACGGCCGGCGGGGACCTTTTAGCCGTTCGGCAGGAAGAATTTTATAACCCTGTCGCCATCGGTTTTGAATAGCACGGCGGTGCCGCGCAGATTCCGGATCTGCTTATTGGTCCGTTTGATCATTCCGTGGCGTTTGCCCCTCTGCGCATAAAGCACCTTGCCGGTCGCGGTGATCTTGAAACGCTTTTTGGCGGCGGATTTGGTTTTAAGTTTGGGCATTTTGCTTCAGTCTCCGTCGAGCGGCAAGCGTCCAAAAAGTGGCGGAACATTTGGGCCCACCCCGTTTTTAGGTAACGCGAGTCGAAACGACCGAAAAGACGCGCCACGGCGGCCCTTCAGCCGCGCGGTTCGGAACCGCGCCTTATACGCAAAGCAACAAGAAAAGCAAGGTCCGCGAAGAAGGCGAAAGGTGGTTGGCGGCCAAGCAGAGCTTTCACCTCCCTGTCGCCGCCTTGTCGGCGAAGAGGCGAATGGTTCCGCGCGTCGAAAGGCGGGCGGCGGGCAGCGTCATGTCGTTGGCGAGCACGCGCGCGAGAATGTCCCGCTTTTTTGCGCCGGACACGATAAACAGGATCACGTCGCTCGATTGAAGCGCGGGATAAGTGAGCGAGATGCGCGGCTCGGGCATTACCCCAAGGATCGATGTCACCCAGGCGTCGCGCTCGTCGAGCGCCTTGGTTCCAGGAAACAGCGAAGCGGTGTGACCGTCCTCGCCGAGGCCAAGCAAGGTCACATCGAACAACGGCCGCTCGGGATCGAGCGTCTTGCCCCCGTAAAAGCCCTGCAGGGTTGCCTCGTACGAGGCCGCGGCCTCTTCCGGCGAAGCGGAGTCGGTTGGAACGGGGTGAACCTGCGCGGCGGGAATGGGCACATGATCGATCAAGGCCTCGCGGGCCATGCGAAAATTGCTGTCTCGATGATCCGGCGGCACAAACCGTTCGTCGCCCCAAAAAAGATGAACCTTTTGCCAATCGAGCGACGCGCCCAAATCCTTGGCCCCGAGGAGTTCGTAAACTCGCTTCGGGGTCGAGCCGCCAGAAAGGCAAAGGCCAAAACGTTTAGGCACGCCGGAAATGCGCGCAGCGATAAAGTCCGCGACCAGGCAGGCCAAGGCCTCCGCGCCGTCGGCCACTTCGACAATCGGCGGGGGCGTCATGTCTCGACGCCTCGTAGCAAGGTCAGGTGGAAAGCCGCGGCGTCTCTATGGGCGGCGTGCCCTCCTTAAACAGATTCCTGATTTGCTGACGCAGTTCCTGGCTGTCCTTGTGACGGTGAACTTGCACCGCGTGCTGAACCGCAACTTCGAGCAGCTCCTCGTCCGAGTCGGCCGAAAACGCCACCGTGCAATTCATTTCGCTGGGATATTCGCGACAGTCAATGAATTTCCGTCCCATTCCATCCTCCTCGGCCGTAGGCCTCTTTCCCGGCACTCTCATAGCCACCGGTTTGCCCGCATGCTGCCTCGTTTCCGTTCGCCTGGCAAGCAGCTCGGGCGCTCCTGATGCGCGAAACTGAAGCCCGGCGCTAACATGGCCTTCGTCGCGGCCCGGCGCAGGTCATTTGACAGGCGGATTTACGGCGGGATGTTCGACATGGCCGCCGAATTTGAAACGCATCGCCGACAAAAGCTTGTCGCCGAA
>DATARJ010000147.1:0-3399 GCA_036264205.1 Methylocella sp. | reverse complement strand
GGCGTGATCGCCAGCAAAATCACCTTGACGCCGGGCGGGCGTGTGCTGGTTCAAACCATGCGGGCCAACGGAGCGCATACCGTGCTCGTTTCGGGCGGGTTCTCGGTCTTTGCATCCGTCATCGCGGAACGGATCGGCTTTCACGAACATCAGGCGAACGATCTTCTTTTCGGCGAGGACGGCCGACTTAGCGGGCTTGTCGCGGAGCCCGTCTTCGGCAAGGATGCCAAGCTCGCGGCGTTAGAGCACCTACGCGACAAGCACGGCCTCTCCGTCGAGGAGACTCTTGCGGTTGGCGACGGCGCCAACGATCTCGCGATGCTCGAAGCCGCGGGTCTCGGCATTGCCTTTCACGCGAAACCCAAGGTCGCAGCCGCGGCGGATGCGCGGATCGATCACGGCGATCTGACCGCACTGCTTTATGCGCAGGGCTACCGGCGCGAGGACTTCATTATAAATCTGGTTCAGCAACCCGGCCAGGCGGGGAGCCACAGATGAAACTATCGCCGCCATAAAGGTACGAATCCATGCGCAGCGTCGATTTGAATTGCGATTGCGGCGAAGGTTTCGGCGCCTACCGGATCGGCGACGACGCCGCCATGCTCGATATTGTCACGAGCGCCAATATCGCCTGCGGCTTTCATGCCGGCGATCCGGAGATCATGGCAAACACCTTCAAGGCGGCGAAGGCCAAGGGAGTCGCGGTCGGGGCGCATCCTGGATTTCCCGATCTCGGGGGGTTCGGCCGCCGCAGATTGCCTTTCACGCCGGGAGAAATCGAGCGGCTCGTCGCCTATCAAATCGGCGCCGCGAACGCGCTTGCCGCTTATGCGGGGGCAAGGCTCGGCTACGTCAAGGTTCATGGCGCGTTGAGCAATATCGCGGCGGAGAACGAATCGATCGCGCAGGCGATTGCGCGCGCGGTCAAAATGGTCGATCCGGGCCTGGGATTTCTCGCGCCCGCCGGAACGAAATTGGAAACGGCGGGCCTTGCGCACGGACTTGCCGTCGCCCGCGAAATCTACGCCGATCGCGCCTATACGGAGGAAGGCCTTCTCGTTGAAAGGTCGTACCCCGGCGCAATGCTGCACGACGCGGGGGAGGCCGCCGAGCGCGTCGTCGCCATGGTATTGGAAGGAGGAATCATCACAATCTCCGGCAAGCGCTTGGCTGCCGGCATCGATAGCATCTGCGTCCATGGCGATAGCCCGAATGCGGTCACCATGGCGAAGGCGGTGCGCGCGCGTCTTGAGGAAGCCGGGATCGCGCTCGCGCCTTTCGCGCCGGTTTGAAGAGGCCGGGCGTGACAAATTTGCCCGCACCACGCTATCTGCCCGCCGGGGAATCCGCGCTCGTTGTCGAATTTGGCGACACCATCGATCCCAAGATCCATGACCGGCTTTTGGCGCTCGACGCGGCCCTTCAACAAGCGAAATGGGAAGGCGTGACCGAAACCGTGCCCACCTATCGTTCCTTGATGATCCATTTCGATCCGCGCCGTTTGACGACGGAGGCGCTCGTCGATGCCCTCGCCGGGCTCGATTACGCGCCCGCGCCGCCCCGGACTCGGCGACAATTCTGGCACATCCCTGCCTGTTACGACGCGCCGCACGGCGAGGACATCGCCGAGGTCGTGGCGTGTCTCGATTTGCCGCGAGAGCGGGTCATCGGCCTGCATCACGGCGCGCGCTACCGTGTCTACATGTATGGTTTTGCGCCGGGATTCACGTTCCTTGGCGGACTGCCGGAAGAACTCACGATCCCGCGTCGCGCCGTGCCACGGCCGCCGGCGCCGCCCGGATCGTTGCTGATCGCGGGCGGCCAGGCGCTTATCGCCGGTTGCGCCATGCCAACTGGCTGGTACGGGATCGGCCGCACGCCGGTCAAGATGTTCGATCCCCGGCGCGAGCGGGCTTTTCTCGCCGACATCGGCGACGAGCTTTGCTTCGAACAAATCGATCCGGCCGCCTTCGATGCCATGAGCTCGGCCGCCGAGGCTGGAGAGTTTTGCGCGCGCCACGAATATTTGGACGAGTCCTGACATGGGCGGGTACCTGCGCGTGCTGCGCGCCGGTCCGGGCGCGACCATTCAAGACGATGGGCGCCACGGTTATCAGCGCTATGGCGTGACCCCGGCGGGGCCCATGGACTGGGTTGCCTTCCGGACCGCCAATTCCGCACTTGGCAACGGCCGCGCGGCCGCTGTCGAAGTCTCGGTTGGTGGCCTCGAAGTCATCTGCGAAGGCGCGCCGCTCGCGCTCGCCTTTGCGGGCGGGGATTTTGCCTGGCGGCGCGATGCGGTGGTGTTGCCGCAGGCGGCGCGGCTCCTCTTGGAACCAGGCAAAACCCTGGCGGCGCGGGCTGGCAATTGGGGCGCCTTCGCGTATCTCGCGGTCAAAGGCGGCTTCGAGACGCCCGTTACGATGGGCAGCCGGGCAACCCATACGCGGTCCGCGATGGGCGGGATAGGGGGGCGCATGCTTAGGGCAGGGGACGTTTTGCCCGCCGCCGCTTCGGCGGAGAGGCCGGACGGCACAAGCTTTGAGGCAACGATCGACGCGCCATGGCTTGCCCGCGAACCCGATCCTTTTCGCGTCGTGCCAGGCCCCCAAGACGATTATTTCACAAGGGAGACTCTTAGCGCCTTCTATGAAGGGCAGTTCACGCTAACCCCGGCGGCCGACCGCATGGCCTATCGTTTCGATGGGCCGGACATCGCGCACGCGGGGGGCTACGATATCGTGTCGGATGCCATTGCGCTTGGCGCAATCCAAATCGCCGGCGACAAGAAGCCGCTTGTCCTCATGGCCGATCGTCAGCCGACCGGCGGTTATCCAAAGCTTGGTCATGTTGCCCGCGCGGACATTGGCAGGCTCGCGCAGATGCGTCCGCGCGAGACGTGCAGCTTTCGTGAAGTTAGCGTCGCCGAGGCGCGGGCGGCGCTCTTGCAGTGCGAGGACGCGATTGCGACAACGCGACAGCGCCTGTGTCCGCTGCGAAGGGAGCTCGCCTCCGAAAACCTGTTCGAGGCCAATCTGATCGGCGGTGTCGTCGACCCTCTGGACAGCGAGCGGACCGGGGGAGAAGAGGAAGGGACGGCGAAACGGTCAAGCCGTGGATCGGGAAGATTCAACGCGTCTCGTGAGCCGCAGAGGGCCGGACCATGACCGCACCCCACCGCGTCGCCATACCAGACACAAAACCCTTGCAGGCGGGAGCCGTCATACATGAGCTTTCGCCATAAGGTACGGCCTCTCCTGTAACGCAAGGCTACGCACGCGCATCAACCATCATCATGCAATACCTCGTTGTATTTCAATGTCGACGCCGTCGAGGCCGCGATGGCACGGGTGAAGGACGCCGGCGGCCAAGTCATCCACGGCCCCACGCAGGTTCCCG
>DATARJ010000145.1:0-3192 GCA_036264205.1 Methylocella sp. | reverse complement strand
GGCTTCCTGGACAATATCCTCGGCGTCGGCGCTATTTCCCGAAAGCCAGCGGGCCAACGCGTAGGCATCGTCGAGGTGGGGCATGACCACCGCCGCAAAATGGTCATTCGAAGAGGTCTTCGTCAAGAGGGAAGCCCGATTCCGACGTTCCTGGCATTCATTCCGCCGGGGCGAGCTTACCATCGTCGGATCGATCCGGCGGATTTTCCTTGAGCGGGCCGGATAGCTCAGGGCGTGCGTACCGGCACGCAAGCGTCTGGACACTATTTGGTGTCCGCCAAGGTAGGGTCATTTGATACGCCGTCTCTCGACGTCGAACCCTGCGGTTGGCTCGCCCTAACCCGTTACGCAGCTTCGAGGCTTCCATGCCCCCAGCGTTTGCCGCCAGGGGCGCCAAATGCTACGAGCGGCGAGGTAGGCGGATCGAAGGAATGGAAGCCGTGCTCGGAGGACAACTCGCTCTCGTCGCCGCCGCTCTATTTACCGGCGCCGCCATCTACGTCAGCGTGGCGGAACAACCGGCACGCCTTGCGCTTGACGACCGGGCCCTCCTCGTTGAGTGGAAGGCCGCTTACCACCGGGGCTTCGCGATGCAAGGCCCTTTGGCGATCATCGGCTTTTCCCTTGGTCTCATCGCTGCGCGCGCCGAAATGGACTGGCGTTGGGTCGCAGGAGCCTTCGTGCTCCTTGCCAACTGGCCTTTCACGCTCATTGCCATCTTGCCGACGAACAAGCTCTTGATGGAAATCCCGCCGCAAAATGCGGGCCCGAAAAGCCGCGAGCTGATCCGGGTTTGGGGCAGATTGCATGCGGTGCGGGGCGGTCTCGGCGCCACCGCCACCGTGCTTTTCCTCTGGGCTTCGATACAGGCTTGGCTTGCGGCTTCGCTGCAATAGTCCGGGCGAGTTCTTGGGCCGCCGCAACCGGCGCGGCGTGCGGGCCTGTCGTCACTTCTCGCATGGCGTCCTCGACTCAAAGCTGGTCACGCCAATTCGATGCGTACCGGCACGTGGTCCGAAGGCTTGTCCTCGCCGCGCGTTTCCTTGTCGATGGCAACCTCGACCAGCCGGTCGGCCGCCAGAGGCGAAAGCAAGAGATGATCAATGCGGATGCCTTTGTTGCGTTGCCACGCACCCGCCTGGTAATCCCAAAATGTGTAAAGCGAGGCGTCGTCCGTCGTTGCGCGCAAGGCATCGATCAGGCCGAGGTGCAGAAGACATCGAAAGCGTGCCCTGGTCGCGGGCAGAAAAAGCGCGTCGCCCTCCCAGGCGGCGGGATCGGCGGCGTCGCGGGGGGTCGGAATTACATTGTAGTCTCCGGCGAGAACGAGCGGCTCCTCCAGCGCCAAAAGTTCTCTTACATGCGCGACGAGGCGATCCATGAAGGCGAGCTTGTAGCTGTATTTCTCCGTTTGCGGCGGATTGCCGTTCGGCAGATAAATCGAGGCCACGCGGACAATGCCTTCGCCGTTTGGGACAACCGCCTCGATATAGCGCGCCTGCTCGTCATCGGGGTCGCCAGGAAGCCCCCGCGCGACCTCGATCGGCGCCTTGGCGAGAATCGCGACGCCGTTAAAACCTTTCTGCCCATGCACGGCGGCATTGTAGCCTTCCGCCTCGACTTCCATATGTGGAAACGCCGCGTCGATGCATTTCAGCTCTTGCAGACACAGGATGTCCGGCTTGGCGCCGCGTAGATAGCGCAGGAGATGTTCGGTTCTTTGCCGAACCGAATTGACGTTCCAGGTCGCGATTTTCAGGTCCATGCTCCTCGTTTCCCGCGGTCACTAGCGGCCGGACGTGCCGATTGATGCGGAGCCGCGCGAGTAAGGCGTGAAGCGCCGCGCTGGGCGCTCCTGCATCAAACGCGGCAATGTCCCGTGCGTGAGAACGCCTTCGCGCATGAGGGCGCGGCGCAACGGGCCGATCATCGAGAACGCAAAAAGTCCGGCGCCGCGCAGAAAATCGACCGGAAAAAGATTCCAAAGTAGGGAGCGATTGAGGACGTCGACCCCGTACGTGCGCAAAAAAATGTCGCTCCGGCGCGCGGCTGCATAGGTTTTCAGCGTCTGCACGGAGTCAATGTCATGCCCGAGCGCGCGCGCGTCCTCCAAAACTTCGGCAAGCGCCGCGCTATCCCGCAGACTGAGGTTCAGGCCCTGCGCGGCGAGCGGCGGAAAGATGTGCGCGGCTTCGCCGATGAGCGCGATGCGATGGCCAACAAGACGATTGGCGCTCATCCCCGCCATGGGGAAAAAGCCGCCCGGCCCATCGATCTCGATCTTGCCCAGAAGCGAATCCACTTGGTCTTCGATTTCTTGCGCCAGCTTTGAGTTCGAAAGCGCGCGGCGGCGCTCCGCCGCTTCCGGTGTCATCAGCCAGACGAGGCCCGACCGGTTCGGCTTGTTTTCGGCCGGGCGAAGCGGAACCAAGGTGCAGGGACCTGATCGCGTGTGGAACTCGGTTGAGATGTTCCGGTGTGGCTTTGCATGCGCAAGAAGAGCGGTGAACGCAATTTGCGGATAGCTCCAGATGCGCGTGCCGATCCCCGCCTTGGTTCTGGCAATCGACCCGCGCCCGTCGGCGGCGGCGGCGAGTTTTGTCGTGACGCTGCGCCCATCGGCGAGCGTGGCGCGGACCGCGTCCGCATCGAAGCTTATGTCGTCGATGATGCCTTCGTGCAGAACGAGGTTTCGCGTCCCGGCCGCGATTTGAGCAAGGCCTTCGACGAGCACATTGTTCTCGATATTCTCGCCAAACGCGGCAAGGCCGATCTCGCTCGCGGCGAAGGAAACGGAGGGCACCGGAAACCGCGCTCCGGTGGCGTCGATCATCGCGATCCGGCTAAGCGACGCGGTCTTGCCGCGAAAATGCGGCCATACGCCAAGCGCCTTATAAAAGCGCAGCGAGGCCTCGAAAAGCGCGACGGTCCGGCCATTGGCGCGGGTATCGACATGGCCAACGCAGACAACGGAAAATCCCGGCTGCGCAAGAGCAAGCGCGGTGGAAAGGCCGGCGGCGCCGGCGCCGGCAACGAGAATGTCGGCTTGTGTTTCGGCAGTTGAGAGAGACATCGGCCACCCTTGCCAAGCTATGTAGACCGGCGCAGAGAATTTGGCGAGTTGACGGCGTTCTTCACCGGACGCTTTTTCCGCGCGAAGAGCGGTCGTGAGGGCCGCCATCAAGCCGGACG
>DATARJ010000140.1:0-3967 GCA_036264205.1 Methylocella sp. | reverse complement strand
CTGGATCTTGAACACGAAGCCGGTCATTTTTTCCTCGCGTGCATCGACGGTTCGTGAAGCTGCCTGAAGCCCCTGCGGCGGCGGCGCGAAGTCTGTCAGCGCGTCGATCAAGTCGCGCACCCCGGAATTGCGCAAGGCGCTGCCGAAAAAGACGGGCGTCAAATGGCCTTGCAAGAAAAGTTTTTTGTCAAAGGCTTTGAGGCCCGCGCGGGCGAGTTCGATTTCCGCACGGGCCAGCGCGAAATCCGCCTCGCTCAAGAGGCCGGCAATGAGTGGCGCGTCCGGTCCGGAAACGGGCACGAGCGCGCTGTCGCGGTCGAGCCGCCGCACGAGATTTCGCCGCAAATGGAACGTGCCCGCGAAGGCGCGGCCTCGCCCCAGTGGCCAGGTGATCGGGGCGGCATCGAGCGCAAGCGACTTTTCGATTTCGTCGAGGAGATCGAACGGATCCCGCGTTTCGCGGTCGAGCTTGTTGATGAATGTCAGGATTGGAATATCGCGCAGGCGGCATACCTCGAACAATTTGCGGGTGCGCGGCTCGATGCCTTTCGCAGCGTCGATCACCATGATCGCAGAATCGACGGCGGTCAGCGTGCGATAGGTATCTTCCGAGAAATCCTCGTGGCCCGGCGTATCGAGGAGATTAAAGACACAACCGCCATAGTCGAAGGTCATGACCGAGGTGACAACCGAGATCCCGCGTTCGCGTTCGATCCCCATCCAGTCCGAGCGGGTCTTGCGCCGGTTCGCCTTGGCGCGAACCTCGCCGGCAAGCTGAATCGCGCCGCCGAACAGCAGGAGCTTTTCGGTGAGAGTCGTCTTGCCCGCGTCGGGGTGGGAAATAATCGCAAAGGTCCGCCGCCGGGCGACGGGATCGAGATGGTTCATGCCGATGCTCCGTTCGCTGCAGTTTCCCGGGCCTCGCCGGCCGATCCGTCACGCAATGTCCAGAGTGCGGCAGGAACCGTCAGGCATCATGGAGGCCGCCGCGCGTCGAGCCAAGGGCGTAACGCGAATCGCTATTGAATCGGCGCCCGCGCCAAGATATACACTTAAGTCGGTTTCCGGCTTCACGGCCTTGGCGGGAGGATCGCTCGCGCCTATCGAATACGAGGCATGGCTGCATCGGGGGAGACCGCTTGATGCGGTAAAGTGCCTATCGGGGAAACTTTACTGGCTTGCCGGCGTCCTGACACCCTGCCGGAAAGACATGAAACGACAAGGCGCCGCCGCCGCGAAAGCGAGCGTCACAGGCGCCACCAGAGTGTCCGGAGGAAATTCATGCCCAAGTTCCTGCTTCTGTCCTGTGTTGGCGCCGTCGCGCTTCTCGCCAATGGCGCCACGTTCGCCAACGATGAATTGATTCAGCTTTCGAGAGACCCAAAACAGTGGGCGATGCCGACGGGCGACTACGCCAATCACCGTTTCTCGAAACTCGATCAGATCAATTCAAACAACGTTAGACGGCTTGTTCCGGTGTGGACCTTCTCGACGGGGGTTCTGCGCGGTCACGAGGGGGGACCCCTGGTGATCGGCAACGTCATGTACATTAGCACGCCGTTTCCGAACATCGTCTACGCGCTCGACTTGAATCATGACGGCAGTATCATCTGGAAATATGAACCCAAACAAGATCCCAATGTCATCCCCGTGATGTGTTGCGATACCGTCACGCGCGGCGTGGCGTATGCTGATGGCAAGATTTTCCTGTATCAGGCCGACACGACGCTGGTCGCGCTCAAAGCGGATACCGGCGTGCCTATTTGGTCGGTGAAGAACGGCGATCCTTCGAAGGGCGAGACCGGCACTTCGGCGCCACAAGTCGTCAAAGACAAGGTCCTCGTCGGCATTTCGGGGGGAGAATTCGGCGTTCGCGGCTCCCTAGCCGCTTATGACCTCAAGACGGGCAAGCGCGTTTGGCGCGGTTATTCGATGGGCCCCGATTCCGACACTCTGATCGATCCGGTGCGTACAACCAGTCTCGGCAAGCCGGTCGGTCCCGATTCGGGAACCAACACCTGGAAAGGCGATCAGTGGAAGATCGGCGGCGGTACCACCTGGGGCTGGTATTCGTTCGATCCGGAATTGAACCTCGTTTATTACGGTTCTGGCAACCCCTCGACGTGGAATCCCAAGCAGAGACCGGGCGACAATCGCTGGTCGATGACGGTCTGGGCGCGCGATGCGGATACCGGCGCCGCCAAATGGGTCTACCAGATGACGCCGCATGATGAATGGGATTACGACGGCGTCAATGAGATGATCCTCACCAATCACGACATGCGTAAGGTTTTGGTGCATTTCGATCGCAACGGCTTCGGCTATACAATTGACCGCGAAACTGGCGAGCCGCTGGTCGCGGAGAAATACGATCCAGTGGTCAATTGGGCGACCAAAGTCGATCTCGACAAGAACTCCAAGACCTATGGACGCCCCCTGGTGGTGTCGAAATATTCGACCGAGCAAAATGGTGAAGACGTGAACTCGCAGGGGGTTTGCCCGGCGGCGCTTGGCTCGAAGGACGAACAGCCGGCCGCCTATTCGCCCGACACCGGTCTCTTCTATGTTCCGACCAATCACGTCTGCATGGATTACGAGCCCTTCCATGTGAGCTATACGGCCGGGCAGCCCTATGTCGGGGCGACCTTGTCCATGTACCCGCCGCCGGGCGAGTCCAACATGGGCAATTTCATCGCCTGGGACGCCAAGAAGGGCAAGATCGTCTGGCAGAAAAAAGAGCTCTTCTCGGTCTGGTCGGGGGCGTTGGCGACCGCCGGGAATTTGGTCTTCTACGGCACGCTTGAAGGTTATCTGAAAGCGGTGGACGCAAGGACCGGCGACGAGCTCTACAGTTTCAAGACGCCTTCCGGCATCATCGGCAACGTCTCGACCTATGAGCACAATGGCCGGCAATATGTCGCGGTGCTTTCCGGTATCGGCGGCTGGGCGGGCATCGGTCTCGCGGCCGGCTTGACAAAGCCGACCGAGGGCCTTGGCGCGGTCGGGGGCTATGCCGGGCTCTCCAAGTACACTGCGCTCGGCGGTCAGTTGACGGTTTTTGCCCTGCCGCCGGCGTTCTAGCTTTCAGCATGGCGTAGCCAACACAAGACGCCCGGCGCAAATCGGCGCCGGGCATTTTGTGCGGGTGCGCATTTTTTCTCGAACAAGGATCCTCTCGTGCAAATCATCCCTCTGGTGCGGGCCTTTTCCCTCACCTTATTTTTCGCGTTCGGAACCGCGGCGATGGCCGAAGCCCCGGGAGATCCCAAAGCCGTAAAGCAGGACGGCAAAGGCAGATATGTCGATGCCAATGGCGATCCGACTTTCAACATTAAGCCGGACGGAACGGTCGATTGGTATAGCTATTCCGGAAACCGCCGCTATGGCGATTGCTATGTCTGTCACGGTCCCGGCGGTGAAGGCTCGAGTTATGCTCCGGCTCTGACGGATTCTCTGAAAAGACTGAACTATGCGGAATTCTACGGGATTGTCGTCGGCGGCAAGCAGGATCTTGGCGCTGGCCAAAACAAGGTCATGCCGGCGTTCGGCGACAACAAAAATGTCATGTGCTACATCGATGATATATATGTCTATCTCCGCGCGCGATCCGTCGGCGCATTAGGCCGCGAAAAGCCGGAAAAACACGAACCGAAGCCACCGTCGGCGGCCGAGGCGGAGAAGGCTTGTGTGGGCGAGAAAAACTAGCCGTAAAACCTATGCCATACCGGGCCGCCATCATTGCATTTGCGCTCATTATTCCGGTGTTTTTCGACGCCGCCACCGCAGCGGCGCAACCCGGACAAGAGGGTTCGATCGAGCTTGTCGATCCGAAGGTATTGCGGGTCTGCGCCGACCCCCGGGATCTGCCTTTCTCGAATGAGGCTGGCGAGGGGTTCGAGAACAAAATCGCCGCGCTTCTTGCGCAAAAGCTCGGCAAAACGCTCGCCTATGAATATTACCCCGGCGC